>CAJUHN010000057.1 GCA_910585935.1 uncultured Lachnospiraceae bacterium
GTACCAACGTCTTCCAAGGGGCTTCTTTTGGAATGGTTTCTTCCCTCCGCTGCTGTTTGGCGTAAGCTGGTTATGAGATATGGCTTTGAGGTTTTTGTGATATATAATATAGGAGGGTTAATTAGAAGATGTGAAAAGGCAGGTCATGGCGATTACTGTGATGTCGCTAACATAATTTATCATGTCTTTTAACTGTTTGTTTTGAGGATTCTTTTTCAGTTCTTTTAATGTAGCTTTTAATTCCTCGCTTTCATATTGGGAGAAATATTGATATAAATTTTTTGTTTCTTTCAAGATATAAATAAGTGTCATATCATGAGGAGTAATTTCTTTTTCTTTTGCTATGGCTGATTTTATGGCATGGATTAAGTTATCTTTATAGTTCTTTTCAGGAATATATACTATTTTATTACCGAATAAACCGCCTTCTCCTTTGGTTACTATATTATCTTTGAATAGGGATTCTCCTAACTCGGTTATGAGTTGTTTGATTCTGCTGCTGGTTGAGGCGATATAATCACTCATTAATTTATCGGTGGAACGAGTTTTTTCTTTTAGGTAGGTATAGAGTGAGGTGAGATGGAAGAGGTCATAGGGGAGTTCTTTGATTACTGTGATTTTTTTCTTTTCTACTGTAATAATATCGTTTGATAATAAATCCATAAAACCTGCTACCACGATACCAGATTTTGTTTCGTCTTTGCGCATGGTTGGAAAGTTTCCTTGTTCGTTTGTTACTAAAATAAAATATTCTTGTGTAATCGATTTTCTGTTCATGTGTATTCCTCCAGATAATTATTTTTTTGATCTATTTAAAATGCTATTTTTTTCAGATTGCTTTTAAAGCTTTTTTTTCAAGTTTTGCAGAATGATAGATTGGTTAAGGTTGAGTATTGTATTATCAGATAAGTGCTTTAATTTTTTAAACTTTCTAATAAATGGATCATTTCATTCCATTCATGGATATGCAAATGCTCACATTTAGGTATTTGTTCATTAGAACGATCTTTATAATCATAGTCTGTATTATTATCATACCAAATGGGGTAAATTCCAACTTGTGATGAACCTTCAATATCAGCTTGCGGATTGTCACCACAATACCATACTTCATTTGCATGAAGTCCTGCTTTTTGTAAAGCAATATGGAATAAAATGTAATTTGGTTTTCGTATAAAATAATCACTTGAAGTTATAACAAAGTCAAATTGATTATTTGGCAGTAGTCTATTTAGGCGTTCTGTTAAGGCATCACCAGACCACAAAAGATTGCTTATGACGGCACTTCTGATACCATTTTTATTTATGTAGTCAAGCATCTTGTCAGCATCAGGCATAATTGCACCTTTAGAAGCTCCATTCCAAAAAATAGTTTCCATTTCAAGAGGTGTAAGTGAAAGTTCTATTCCAAGATATTCATATAACACTTTCTTTGCAACCCGACCGCAAATATCATATCCAATTTTGCGGATATTTTCAATATGTTTCCCGAAAATCAACTCCGCTCCTTTTTTGACATCCTCAAGAGTGCAGTTATTAGGGTTTTTCGTAACATATTTCAGTAATTCTGCATTTCCCCTAACAGAATCCCAATCAGGTTCATACAAAAGAGTATGACCATAATCGAATATAATCATTTTTGGATAATCCATTTCATTACCTCTCTTTCTAGGTGTTACTCATCATCCTTTTATGCGATTTTTCTAAATTTTCAATCTGTCATTTATAATCTAAAACTTTCCCTTCTTATCACTATAAGGGTAAAATATATATTATTTTATTATATGAGGTTTAAAAAGCCTTGAAAAATAAGGAAAGTTCAAGAACTTTATCTGTAAAATTCGATTTGTCGCTGGATTTATTATACTATACTTATCCAAAAAATGTAATAGAGTTTGTCGTTTTTTTATGCATACAAAAATAGAAGAGTTTATATGATAAAATTTATTGTATATGTAAAGGAACATAATTCCTAGAAAAGCCCAAAAAGTAACACTTGAGAGAAGCGATTGCCCTAGGCAGACCCTTGGAAGACGTTGGCACTTAATGAGCAGTTCCTTTAGGGGCTGCGAATTTAGTGTCCGTTACGTCTGGAACGGAGCGAAAGCGCGTCTGACAAGGGCAATCGCTTCTCTCAAGTGTGGAATAATGGAATAAATGCTCCCAAATTCCATAAAAACCATAAAAGCCTTTTGAATATGGAATAAATTTTAATGAAAAAAAGATTTAACAAAATTAAGTAATTGCCAAAATGAATCGTGTGTGGTATAAATATAGCAGATATAAATTTAGATGAGTTATATATAATAAATAAAAGGGAAATAAGATGAAGAAATTAAAAATCTTACAGGTGAATAAACTCTATTATCCATTTACAGGGGGAGTAGAGAGAGTGGTACAGCAGATTGCAGAAGGCTTGCAAGAAAAGACAGACATGAAGGTATTAGTATGCCAAACAAAGGGGAAAACCATTTATGAAAAGGTAAATGGTATATTTGTTTGCAGACAAAGAAGTATTGGCATGATTGGAAACCTTCCTATTCCTTTGGGGTTTATTCATCAATTTCGCAAAATGGCAAAGGATAGAGATGTTGTGCATATACATATGCCATTTCCATTTGCCGATATCGCATGTTTGTTGTCTGGATATAAAGGAAAAGTAGTGATCTGGTGGCATAGTGATGTGGTGCGTCAGAAAAAAATAATGTTTTTCTATAGACCTTTTATGGAATTATTGTTAAAACGTGCTGATAGGATTGTAGTAGCGACGCAAGGGCATATTGAGGGTTCTCTTTATTTAAAACCTTATCGTAAAAAATGTTGTATTATTCCATTTGGAGTGGAGAAAAGAATAGAGAAAGATGCAGATGAATATTTTGGAATGGAAAATACAAAAAAGGAATGGAAAGATAGAGGAAAGGTTAATTTTTTATTTGTTGGAAGGCTTGTCTATTATAAGGGATGTAAGATTTTATTAGAGGCTTTTCAAAAGATAGAAAATGCAACTCTCACTATAGTAGGAAATGGTTCTTTGGAAATGGAATTAAGAGAGTATGTTAAAGAACATCATATGGATAATAAGGTGACATTTGCAGGTTATGTTGAAGATGAGAGACTGCCACTGTATTTTAAACAGTGTGATGTTTTTGTATTAGCTTCTACTGCTAGGAGTGAAGCGTTTGGATTAGTTCAAATTGAGGCTATGTCTTATGGGAAACCTGTTATTAATACTGCTTTGAAAAGTGGTGTTCCTTATGTGAGCCTTCATGAAAAAACAGGGCTTACCGTAGAGCCGGGGAATGTGAAGTCTATGGAGCAGGCGATTCGCTGGATGGTGGAGCATCCGAAAGAGCGACAGGAAATGGGAAGAAACGCTCGGATTAGAGTAAAGAAAGAGTTTGGTTTAGATGATATGTTAAATAAGGTATATGAATTATATGAAGAAGTCTGTTTCTTATCTTAGAAATATAAAAAAAAGAATGATTTACCGGAATTTTAAAAAATTGGAAGAAAAATTAAATATAAAATAGACAACAGAATTTATTTAGAATAGAATGAAATAATGGAAAACTATAAAGGGCAATAAGATGAAAAAGAAAATAGCTATTGATAGATTTTGGAATCTGTCAATGCTATTTTTTGTGTGTTGAAGTTAAGAAGAAGTTATCGCTTTGATTTAGAACACAAATGAAGACAAAATATAAATTATTACACTTAATGAGTGCAAATTATTGATTTTTTATACTGATATGAGTATAATGAAAACAGAAGGAGGTGTAAATTATGGCACAAGCGACTTTTAGTGTTCGTATGGATGAAACATTAAAGAAACAGTTTGATACTTTATGTTCTGATTTCGGCATGACTGCATCTACAGCAATTAATGTATTTGCAAGGGCAGTCGTTCGTGAGCGCAAAATACCTTTTGAGATTGTTTCACCAGAACCTGAGATTACAAGAGAAAAGGCAATGCAAGCATTTTTATCTCTTAGAGCACAGGCAGAAAAGAATTTCCCCCAAGGAATGAGTTTAGAAGAAATAAATGAGGAAATTTATAAAACAAGATACCATGAGGAGGATATAGAATGATATGTTACGCAGTAATTGACACAAATGTGCTTGTTTCTGCGTTGCTTTCCAATCATACAGATGCTGCTATGGTACAGCTTATTGGAAGATTAATTAGAGGAGAGGTTGTTCCTATTTATAGTGCTGAAATAATGCAAGAGTATCAAGAGGTACTTAGCAGAAAAAAGTTCAAATTCGAGTTAAATATGATAAATTATATTTTAGCTACTATTGAAAAATATGGTATTTTCGTAGAGGTTTCATCTACAGGAGTAATTTTGCCAGATATGAAGGATTTGCCATTTTATGAAGTAGTGATGGAGAAGCGTGATGATAATGCCTACTTAGTAACTGGTAATCTGAAACATTTTCCAACAGAACCATTTATCGTAACCCCACGACAGATGCTTGATATTTTGGATAGACGAAAATAATAAAGAGAGCTAACTGGTACAGAGAAAAATTCAACTGGTTAGCTGCTTTTTTGGAAAGGTATCGTGGTTTTGTATGGTAGAAATAATTAGATTATATTTAGAAACAGAAGAATTTAAATGAAGGAATTTATATAAATATTAAGGGATACTATTTTTAGAGCTAAGAAAGTCATACTTGGGGAAAGAGATTAGAATGTAGAATGACAGCAAAAATTTTAATTAAAAAAAGATTTAATAAAATTAAGTAATTGCTAAAATGAATAGTGTGTGGTATAAATATAGCAGATATAAATTGATGGAATTAGAAAAAGCTTATGATTTCTAAAAGAAAGAGGCAATACTGAATGGAGAATAAATTTAAAAGAGGAAAGATTATTCCCATTTATAATGATGAAATAAAGTTAGCATCATATAAAGTATTAAACTAAAAGAAACTAGAGATTAAAAATGATTATTAGTAATAATCTTTTATGAGGTTATTTTGGTAAATTTAGTTTATTCTTGACAGATGTCTTCAAAAAAGCTATTATATTAAATATGGCTGTAACTATTAACTTTTTTGAAATAACGTAGATATATAGGTTAAAAAGAGTTTTTGCATTTTATATGAAATTTTCCATTAAAATAGTGCCATTTTTTAATTGTTTTTATGAAAAAATTATATATTAGATGAGTTATATATAATAAAATAACAAATTTTTGTACACGTAATTAGGAATAACATAATTTAGTGTAGTAAAAGGAGAAAAGTAATTGCGAAACAAATTTGCAATTTTAATTCTAACAAGATAAAAATTCGGAGTGAGATTTCAGAAGGATGAATTACTTAGAATTATAACTAGGAAAATTCTTAGAGAATCAATATTATTTGAAAATTTTTACAAAAAATAAATTTTCCTTTTTTATAAAGAATTGAATATTTGAAATAGGTGAAACAAATAGTAACTATTAAAGTAAGAAATAGGAAAGGAGTAGAAAGGTGAATTGGCAGAAATGGATTATCGCAGCAGCATATCAATTAAAATTTGTTTTATTTCATATTCTTCCTATTTCTTGGTTACGAAAAGTAAAAGAAAAAATGATTCAAAATAATTTTCAAAGACTACATAAACTTCAATTAAAGTCTTATGAAAGAGGATATTATCCAGCAGGAGTGAATCTGATTGGGAGTATTCGTGCAGAAACAGGATTGGGACAAAGTTGCCGTCTTTTAGCGAATGAATTAAAACATTGTAGTTTTCCTGTAAAAATAATTAATTATATTCAAGTAGGAAATTTAAGCCAGAAAGATACCAGTTGGGATCAAGAAATTGAAAAAGAATGTTGTTATAGTATTAATGTAGTTCATATTAATCCACATGAATTAGGTACAGCTATGATACAACTTGATAGAGAAATATGGGATAGACGTTATAATATAGGTTTTTGGCTTTGGGAGTTGGAAGAATTTCCAGAACAATGGCTTCCCTGTTTAGAATATATGGATGAGATATGGACACCTTCTGAATTTATTAGTTGTGCCATCCGAAAAAAGACAGAAAAGCCAGTTTGGACGATTCCTTATGCAATTGAAGCAGAGCCAATTTCTGAATGTGGGCGAAGTGAATTTGGATTACCTAATGATCAATTTTTATTTTTGATTTTATATGATAACAATAGTATTACAGAAAGAAAAAATCCACAAGGTGCAATTACTGCATTTCGAATGGCATTTTCAAAACAGGAAGAAAATGTTGGACTTGTAATTAAGATAAATACACCAGATAAAAAAGAATTAAAACAACTGAGAAATCAATTAGATGGGTATAAAAATATTTATTTTATTGTTAAAACATTAGAAAAGAAAAAAGTAAATAGTTTAATTGCTTGTGTGGATGTAGTTGTATCTCTTCATAGAGCGGAAGGATTTGGATTGGTATTAGCAGAAGCAATGTTTCTTGGAACACCAACTATTGCAACAAATTGGTCTTCTAATATAGAATTTATGAATTCAAATATAGCATGTATGGTGGATTATTCTTTGGTAGAGATACAAGAGGATAGAGGACCATTTAAAAGAGGACAACATTGGGCAGAAGCTGATTTAAATCAGGCAGCAGAGTATATGAAAAAATTATATAAAGATGAAAATTATCGAGAGCAAATTTCAAAAAAAGCAAAAGATTATATTATGGAAAAGCTAGGAATGAAACAGGCAACAAAACGAATAGAAGCTAGGATAAAAAGCATACTTTATCAATAAAATTTAGGTAATAAAGAAAGGATAAAATCTAGTTATGACAAAGAAAAAAATTTTGAAGAAGATAGAAAGCATTGGAATAGCTATATTTTTTATACTTTGTCTAAGTACACTTTCAAAAGCAAATGCATTTCTTATTAATACGATTTGTCTATGGGGATTGGGTGGAATATACATTGCGTTATTTTTATATTTTGGAATTTTTCAATATTCTGCAAAAGCAGTGATAGATAATAGAAGTCGAATTATTTATGGAATGATTGCTGGTATATTTTCGCTATTATTGTTGTTAATGTTGCCTATACGCTATGGAACAGTTTTAAAAGAAAATATTTTGGAATCTTTTTGGTATCAGGGAGATACAATTATTTTGGAAAATATAGGAGAAAAAAATAGTGATTCTCTTGGACATGCTATTTGGATAGAAGGAATTGTGCAAGATGGGAAGGATTATAATTTATATGAAATTCCATTAACAGAAGGTTGGAGATTTGAAGATGGAAGAATTGTTTCAGATTCTATAACATCAAAACCATTACCTTTAGAATTATTAGAAAAAAAACCATATCGCATTTTATTTCGGAAACAAAAAGATGCAGGATGTGTAAGAATAAAAATGGGAGATTATATAGGGGTGGTGGACTTATATCAAGAAAAGTATGAACAACATTTTGAAATAGAGTGGAAAGATATAATTGAATTGGATTTTTCCTTTCTTTCAATTAAGCGAATCATATTTTATGGTCTGGAATTTTGTATTATTTGGATGATTGTTTTTGTTTTGATAAGTTATTTGGGGAACAGTTATAGAAAAAAGAAACAAACAATTAATAATTTATAAAAAACAGGAGTAAGATTGGGTATGATTGAAAGGATAAATGAAATTCGACATTTTAAAGAAATGATAAAAAGTTGGACAAAAAAAGAACTTAGAACAAGATATAAAGGATCGTTTTTAGGATTTCTTTGGACTTTTGTAAATCCATTATTACAATTAATAGTATATTCACTTATTTTTCCATTTATTATGAAGGTAACACAGGAAAATTATGCGATGTTTTTGTTTGTCGCATTAATACCATGGAATTTTTTTACAACTGCGTTACAAGGTGGATGCGGATTAATGGTTTACAACAGCAGTATGGTAACGAAAGTGTATTTTCCAAGAGAAGTACTACCTATTTCTTATACACTTAGTGGGATAATGAATATGATTTTCTCTTATATGATTGTATTTCCTATGCTAATTTTATTTCGAATTCCTTTTACTTGGAATATGTTATGGCTTCCTGTGTTAATACTTACAGAAGGAATTTTATGTTTGGGAGTAATATTGTTGGTTTCAAGTGTTAATGTTTATTTTCGGGATTTAGAATATTTAATTAGTGTTGGTTTGATGGCATTATACTTTATGACCCCTATTATGTATGATATGTCTGGAATACCAGAAAGTTTACAAAAAGTATTAATATTTAATCCCATAACAGGGTTTATTATTATGTTTCGAGATATTATGTATTATGGAAAAGGGCTGAATTTTGAATTATATGGTTTTACTCTTTGTTACTCCACTTTCTTATGTATAATTGGATATGTTGTATTTATAAAATTACAGAGAAGGTTTACAGAAATTTTATAAAGGATTTAGAGAGGATTCTGAAAAATGAACACAATAATAAAGGTTGAAAATGTATCTAAAAAATTTAGGCTATATTATGATCGACCACTTACTTTAAAAGAAAGATTAGTAAGAGGAAGCAAAGGAAGTTATAAAGAATTTTATGCCATTAAAGAAGTTTCTTTTAATATTTATAAGGGTTCTACAGTGGGATTAATAGGAGAAAATGGTTCGGGAAAAAGTACTATGTTGAAAATGATAAATAGAACAATGTTTCCTGATATTGGTAAAATTATTGTAAAAGGAAAAGTAGCAAGTTTAATCGAATTAGGAGCAGGATTTCATCCAGAATTATCAGGACGAGAAAATATTTATAATAATGCTTCGATTTTCGGCTTTACTAAAGAAGAAATAGAAGCAAAAATACCTAATATTATCCGCTTTTCTGAATTACAAGAGTTTATTGATAATCCAATTCGAACATATTCATCTGGTATGTATGCAAGGCTTGCTTTTTCTGTAGCAATCCATGTAGAGGCAGATATTTTATTAGTAGACGAGATACTTGGGGTAGGGGATATGAACTTTCAGGCAAAATGTGCAAATAAAATTTATGAGATGAGAAAACAAGGAGCTACAATTTTAATTGTAACACATGATATGGGAACAATTGACCAATTATGTGATTATGCAATTTGGTTAGATCATGGAAGAAAAATGGCAGAAGGTGCTCCAAAAGAAATTCAATTAAAATATACCGAATATATGATGAAAAAACAGGAAGAGCAGAAAAATCAAGAGGAACAAAAAATTCAAGAATAGATTTATTTTGGATGGAGAAGTAATCAGATGGGAGATTATTTATCATGATATATACAGAAAAAGAAGATATAAGGAAAGCTTTAGAAAAATTTTATAATGAAGAATTGGAAAAAAATACTGTAATGCATGGACTGTGTTTGATGAGCGAAGGGCATATTAGAAATATGCAATTAAAGTTATTACAAACAACACAGTTATTTGTTCGTTCTTTTGATTACGATTTAGGTGAAGCCCATTCAATCAAAAGAAAGATAATCAATCTGATGAAAAAAGGGATTCGTAAAATGACATTATTTATAACAAAGCCATATGCAGATCAGATGTTTCAATTTCAGCAGTCAAGCTGTGAATGGATGGGAATGGCAATAGATGTAATACAAAAACAAGAAGAAATTATCTCAAAACAAAATAAAGAGATAAGAAATTGTTCTAATGCAATTATTCGGTTAGATAATCATAGAAAACAATTAGAAGAAAAATTAAAGATTTTAGATAAAGAAAATCAAAAACAAAGAGAAGAGAATTAGAAAAGGAAGCTTTTTATATCTTAAATATAGATGGATGGAGTTGCTTTGATGAGAAAATAGTAAAAAGTGAAAGAAACTAAAAATTTTACTGTTATTTGATTATGAAAAGTATCATCTGTTTCTTTTTATTGTTGAAACAATGCAATATAGTGAAAAATTCAGATTATGTAATAAAAGAAAAGATATTCTTGAATTTATAGAAAAAAGATATCAAGGGTACACTTTTACAGGGGTAAATTCTATATTAGTAAACGTAGAGATGTTACAGGAGGAAACGAAAGAATGAAGATAGGAATCGATTTAAAACCATTTTCAACAGGCTCAAAATTTCGAGGAATCGGAATGTATGCAAGAGAATTGATAAAAGAGATGCTGCAGATGGATGATACTACAGAATATCATTTTTTAAATATGTATGAGCCTTATGATTGTGATCCAGAAATCGATGAAAAGTGTTATCTTCATCAATATTATTTAGGACCAAAAATTATAGATGTTGGAGAGAAACAACTTTTTCGAGATGAACGAACAGAGAAGATAAGAGAAGCTTATGTCAGACATTTTATAGAGAAAAGTAAAATTGATGTGATGCTTTTTACCAGTCCGAATGAATATGGGGGGTTATATCAAGCAGAATGGTTTCAAGATGTTTTTACAGTTGGTATTTTATATGATTTGATTCCATTAGTATTTCCAGAACAATGTTTATTTGATAAAACTTATAAAGAAGATTATCAAAATTCCTTAAAGTTTATAAAGAATTTAGATTTACTATTGGCAATCTCTCAATCAGCAAAGGAAGATGCAATTAGACTTCTTGGTATTCCAGAGGAAAAAATAGCGGTTATTTATGCTGGAATTGATGAAGAATTTCGGAAATTACCGATGGTAAAGGTAGAAAAATTAAAAAAGAAGTATGATATTACAGGAGGGTTTATTCTATTTGCTGGAGGAATTGATTTTAAGAAAAATATAACAGGTTTAATTCGTGCATATTCTAAGATGAAAAAAGTATATATTAAAAAATATCAATTAGTAATTGTAGGAAAAGCAGCACAAGATGTAATTAATCTTTACATGGAAACGGCAAGAGAATATGGTGTAGAGGATAGAGTAATTTGTACAGGTTTTATTCCAAAAGAAGATTTAATTGTACTTTATAATATTACTGATATTATGGTATTTCCTTCTTTTTATGAAGGATTTGGTCTTCCCGTTATAGAGGCAATGGCATGTGGAGCTAGAGTAATTACATCAGATTGTTCTAGTCTTGCAGAAATTGCAAAGGGTTACGCTACTTTAGTCAATCCAAAAAAAGAAAGAAGTATTACAAAAGGAATGGAGTATGTGTTAGAACATATTGTAGAAACAATGAATATGGCAGAAAAAGCAATAACATATGCGAGAGGTTTTACTTGGAAAAAAGTGGCGCAACGTACTTTTAGAGAAATAGAAAAAAACTATAAGACGAATAAAAAATTTTATATAGAGAAAGAAAAAAGATTAATCTATCAATTAGAAATTACAGATCAATTGTTACATAATATTGCATGTTTATTTGGTGAAAAGATTTTGCCTTTTTCAGAACGAGAACAGATGTGTATAGGAGAAGAATTAGCTGCAGTATCAAAACATGAGAATTTATCTGTAATAAGAGGAAACAGTCGAATATTATATGATGTTACAGTAGTAAAGGAATGGATAAAATCGAATTATAGTACTGGTATCGGAAGAGTATCCAAAGAATTGTATCAAGCTTTAAGTAAAATATGTCAAGTTATTTTAGTAACTGTTTGTTCAGAAAATAATAAATTTGTATGTTATATAGTTGATAGGCAAAAATTGGAAACTACACAAACAAAAATTACATTTCATAAAAATGATATATTTTTTATGCCTGAAATTCAATTAAGAGGTGTACAAGTTTCATATAAACATCCTTATGCCAGAGTTTTAAAAGAGAAAGGAATCCGATGTTATGCGGTACTTTACGATATATTACCTATCCAATTTCCTGAGTATTTTGAGAAGAAAACAGTAAAATCTTATAAACCTTATGTAGAAGAATTGCTTAATAATTATAATGGAATTTTATCTGATTCGAAATCTGTATCAGATGAGTTGTTAGAGTATAATCAAAGCAGAGAAAAAAAGGGAGTAAAAGAGAAAGTAAAGATAGGATATTTCCATTTGGGACAAAATAGTTTTTCTGTTAAGAATACAACTTATGTGCGAAAAGAAATCGAAGAATTTTTTCAGTTATCAGAAGATGTTTTCTTTATGTTAGGAACAATTGAACCCAGAAAAGGTCATTCTTTTATTTTAAAGGCTTTTGAAAAAATGTGGAAAGAAGGGAAAGATATTTCTCTTTGTATGATGGGAAATATAGGATGGAATCGAAAAGAATTTATAGAAAAATTAAAGAAACATCCAGAACAAAAAAAGAGATTGTTGTTTATAGAAGCAGCTACTGATGATGAAGTTCAATATGCTTATAAGAATACAACTGCATTAATTCAAGCATCGGCTGGAGAAGGGTTTGGACTTCCATTAATTGAAGCGAGTCAATATGGTGTTCCAATATTATGTTCCAATATACCAGTTTTTCATGAGGTAGCTGGCAGCCATGCTATTTATTTTAATCGGAAAGAAGAAAATATTGATTCTGTTATTCAAGCAGTAGAAGAGTTTTTTAGATTAAGAGAAATTGGAAAATTGCCAGATTCTTCTTGTATTAATAAAGTAACATGGGAAGATGCCGCACAGAAAGTTTATCAGATGATAGTGGAAGATATTAATTGGTATAAAATAATAGAATAGAAAAATTATAAAAATAAATATTAAAATAAGAGGGAGAAAATGTATCATAAGATTGATACATAAGTATATCTATGAAAGTATTATTTGTACATCCGAATAATTTTCTTAAAGGAGGACAAGGGGAAAATAATAGAGTAAATGAATTATTATCCATATATTGTGAATTAGGAGCAAAAGTGGATTTATTTTCTTTTGAGCATTTTTCAGCAGATTCTTCTTTTCAAACTTATCAGGAAGATAATAAAGATGGACGTATTCAGAATTTATTTCTTTATGATTATCAAAAAGGGTATGGAAGTGATCAGGTAAAACATTATACAAACTTAGTTCGTATTAAACGAAAAATTTTACGCATGATAGAAAATAAAAGAAAACATAAGTATTTACAAGATTGGACTCGTCCGGGAATGCATGAACTTTTTGAAAAAATAATTCAAAATAATACTTATGATATTATTATTATTTTTTATACTTATTATGCGACTTTATTAGAAAATAAAAAGATTCTTTCTAAAAAAGTATACTTTATGGAAGATAGTATGTTTTTACAACAATATTTATGGGATGAAAAGAAAAATAAAAAAAGTAATATCACAATGGGAAAATTAATGGATGAAGAATTAAAAAGAATGAAGGTTTTTGACGAATTTTTTTGCATTTCAAATGATGAACGGATATTCTACGAAAAAGTAACAGGAAAACAAATGCATTTTTTACCACATTTATTATCCGAAAATATAAAAAAAGTGACAAAGCCAATAGAGAAAAGAAAATGGGATATTTTATTTATTGGATTCGAAAATCCATTTAATGTAGAAGGATTAGAGTGGTTTTTAGATAAAGTTTATCCAAAATTGAAAAAGGAACTTAATATTGTAATGGTAGGTTCAGCAGGCAATAAATTAAAAATAAAGTATGAAAATATAGATATTATTCCATTTGCCCCAAATTTAGATGAGATATTTGAAAATGCAAAGGTATCAATATGTCCCATGTTTCATGGAACAGGAATGAAAGTTAAAGTAATAGAATCTATGGCAAGAGGATTGCCAGTGGTATGTAATGAGCGTGGAGTAGATGGAATGCCAGATAAAAATTTATGTGGATGCTTAGTGACACAAGAAGCAGATAAATTTGCAGAATATATAGAAAAGTTGATATATGACAAAAGATATTATGAAAAACAGGTAGCGCAAGTAAATAATTATTATGAACAAGTATTTAATAGAAAATTTTATATGGAAGAGTTAAGAAGATTATTAATATAATTACCTATAAAAAGGAAGAGAAATTTATGAGAAAAAAAATAAAAAAAGAATATTTACAATTAGGGATAGTTGCATGGATATCAATTGTTATTTTTTTACTTTTATATGGAGTTGATATTATTAATCCAACTTATGATGCATGGTTATTAAGAGATATAAATGCTGATAGATATCAAAGTTATTTAGGATGGAAAGCATTTCGAACTTCGGATTGGACATTTCCAATAGGGCTTTATAGAGCGCTTTCTTTTCCATATTATCAAAGTATTATATTTACTGATTCAATTCCATTATTTGCTATCTTGTTTAAGATTTTAAGTCCAATATTGCCAGAAACATTTCAATATTTTGGATTATGGGGGGTATGCTGTTTTATCTTACAGGGAACAATATCAGCGAAATTGATTAGCAAATATTCAAATAATACCATTATTATTATTTTAGGAAGTATTTTAACACTTTTATCACCCATAATGTTAAGACGAATGTTTGAGCATACTGCTTTAGCTGGTCAATGGATTATACTGTTGTCAATAACAGCTTTTATTTTTTATAAAGAATATTTTTTTAAACAAAGCAGGGGAATATATTTTTGGGCTTTTATAGCAAGTATAGCATGTTTAATTCATTTATATTTTCTTGCAATGTGCGGAATTTTATTACTTGGATATATGCTTTATGATTTTTTACATAATGAATCGTGGAAAAGAATATTTTCATATTTGTTTATATATTTGCTTAGTGCTATAGTAACAGTTTTTATACTTGGAGGGTTATCTGTTAAAGTTTTAGAATCTGCCTCTATAGCAGGTTTAGGATTTTTTAGTTTTAATCTAAATGGATTAATAAATCCAATGGATTGGTCTGTATTTTTAAAAAATCTTCCTATTTATGCAGAAGGACAATATGATGGATTTGGTTATCTTGGATTAGGAATAATTATTTTGATATTATGTAGTTTTTATTGCCGATTTCAAAGCTTCAAATTATATGAATTACAACGATATAAAAAGGAATTAATAACAGTTTTATTGATTAGTGTTATTACAATATTTTTTTCTATATCTAATTCGATTTCTTTTGGAAATAAATTATTATTATATATTCCATTACCTGATATTTTAGAAAAGATATGGGGAATTTTTCGCTGTACAGGTCGAATAATGTGGGTACTGATTTATATTTTAGTATTATCGGCAATAATAATTGATGTTAATAGAGAAAAGAGTTATTTAAAAGTTGGATTACTTATATTTTGTTTAATTATTCAAGTATATGATATACATAGTATTCTTTTAACTATACATAATCAATATGTTTTAAAAATAGAAAAAAATTGTCTATTGGATGATGAAATATGGCAGGAAGTTGCTTTGAAGCAGGAAATACAGCATATTGTTTTGGCTTCTGATTTTGATAATGGTGAAAAAATGTTGTTTGGGAATTATGCAATTGATTATGGAAAAGATATCAATGATTCTTATTTTGCAAGAAATTGTAATAAGGAAATGATTGAACAAAATATAAAAGAAACTTTGAATAAAGGTGAGAAATCTTATATCTATATTGTATCTGCAGCAGATAGAAAGAAAATAGATGTTGAAGGAATGAATTATTATTATACCAATAAATATATTATTGGAAGTTTTAGTGATTATGATAATTGGTTAAGTATGGAAGAATTAAAAGAAGTAATATGTCCTATCACACAATATGAAGAAGGAAAGAAAATATTTTTTGCTTCAGATAATAGAAATTGTGAAAAATATGTTTTAAATGGAATATCAAATAATGAGATGAGTTTTGCTTGGACAAATGGAAATGTATTAGAAATTCGTTTTACGCTAGATAAAAATTTAAGGGAAACAGATACAAGAAAAATAAATGCTTATTTTGATGTTAAAAAAGTTTATAATGAAACGCAACAAATATCTGTATTAGTAAATAATAAAATAGTTTATTATACTATATTACATGATGGAGAGAATCTTGAGTTTGAATTTGATATTCCAGAAGATAATAATATAGAAATAGAGATACAATTTCCAGATGCAATTTCACCGAAAGAAAGGGGAATATCTGAGGATAAAAGAAAATTAGCAATTGCATTATTTAGTGCAGAATTTAATTATACAGAATAGTAAAATAAATATTAATATAAAAGATATAAATTATTAATAAATATAGGTAAAGAATATATAGATTTAATTTAAAAGTTTATAAATGGAAATTTATTATAGGGCATAATAGTTCTGTAGACAAACCATCGGAAATTAGTAAAAATTATTCAATATTCTTGTCAGATACAAATAATAGATAAAAGTTCTTAAAGAAAAAATTCCATATTTATGCAGATGATAGTATTTTGTAAATTTCTATGTATTATTTACAAATAGAGAGGTAAATAAAATGAGAAAGAAAGTATTTATAATTATGTTTTATATATTTATAATATTACCTATTACATTTAATATAATAAGTATAATATTAGATATGAATATAGATGTAAAATTAATTGATAATTCAGGAATAAAATATGATAAACCTGTATTTAATGTTGAGAAATTTTTTAATGGGAATTTTCAGCTTGAATATGAAAATTGGTGGAATAACAATTTTACATTACATGGATTTATGACAAAAACTTATAATCAAATTCGATATGATGCATTTTCTCTTTCAGAACGGATTATAGGGAAAAACCATAATATTTTTGAAATATCTTATATAAATGAATATTTAGGATTGGAGCGTAATGCTGATTATAATATAGAAGAAAATAGACAAACGATGACCTTATATTTAAGTGATTTAGAAGAACTGAATGATAAATTAAATTCTATAGATAAAAAACTTATAGTATACACTACTCCTAGTAAATGTGATTATATGTTAGATGATATTCCATATAAATATCATTTAAAAGCAAATTCCAATACTTTAAGAGCTATTGATTATTTTAGGTCTAATATAAAGAATATTCCTATTTGTTATATTGATTCTGCTAAAACTATAGAAGAAAGTAATATAATAACTCCTATATTTTATCGTAGTGGTATTCATTGGAGTAGACCAGCAGAACAAATAGTAACAAGTGAAATTTTAAATCAATTAAGTATATTATTAAATAAAAAAATCAAAGGAGTGGAATTATCTAATTTAGAAATGCAAAATATACCATATTGGAGGGATAGTGATGTTTTAAATTTAGCTAATATTTGGGATAATCCAGAAGAAATTTACTATCAGTTTAAAGAAAAAATGGTTGTTCCACTTAATTATAAACCCTTTAATATTTTGTTACAAGGAGGAAGCTTTTCGAACGGATTAAGAAACAGTTTGATTGATAATAATATAGTAAATGATATTCAATATATAAATTATGCATATGCTATCTTTGATAAAAAAGATAATATAACATGGATTCCTAATCAAGATTGGAATGAAGTAGATTTTCAATATCTACTAGATAAAACAGATGTTATTATCATTGAAGTAAATGAAGAACATTTACGTTATTATAGTAATAATTTTGTCAATTATTTGAATAATTTTTTAGACAATTATATACCTAATGATATAAAATCTATTATTCAAAATTTTGATTTAAGTGTGTGTGGGGG
>CAJUHN010000058.1 GCA_910585935.1 uncultured Lachnospiraceae bacterium
ACAGAACTGCTTATTAAGTACCAACGTCTTCCAAGGGGCTTCTTTTGGAATACTTTTTTTGCCTTTGCTAGTTAATTGACTGTTTTAAGAAAATTGGAAAAAAGGATTTTGTTAGATTTTTTATAAAATGATGGGGAGATATTATGGTTTAATAGGTTATAGCTATTAATTATCATTTTACTTGTAAACTTATTTTGTTTATTCATTTTTTTCATCTGTTTCTTTAAAAAATTATTTTTAAAGAAGTTATTCATGTTATATTTACATTTAATAAGTGGTTTCATAATGATGAAAAAGTTTAATATTTGCTATATTGAAAGCAGAAAGTTATAGAGAAATTATAATATAAAAATTCTCTCTTTTACTATTGATACTGTTCAGATGGGGCACTAGCGGTTTTATTAATTGTGCGTTGATGTTTAAAAACACTCTAAAGTAAAAAAATGAAATTACAAACGACATGCGAATTTAAAAAACTGTCCGCTTGTAATTTTTCTTGTTTTATTATATAATATAAGCGTACAATAATTTAAATTTGCATGTAGAAAGTTGGTGTTCATTTGAACAAAAAAAAACTTGCTCAAAAAGTAATTTTAAATAAGGGAGGCATAGCCAAAACATCCGATTTTATTTTAGAAGGCATTAAAAATTATGAAGTTGCCGCACTTTGTAAGAAAGGTGTCATAGAAAGAATCCGCCGTGGTCTTTATCAACTACCTCAAAATGTTACAGTGACAGACGAACAAATAATAAAAAAAATTCTTCCACAAGGAATTGTCTGTGTAGAATCAGCTTTATTTCATTATGGATATAGCGATTTTTCGCCTCGTGAATGGTCGATTGCAGTACCTCGCACAGCTTCAAGAACAGTAAAACGAGTACAAGAGATACCGCTGAAGGCTTACTTTATTCAAAAGAATTTTTTTAATCTTGGTAAGACAACAGATGATTTTAATGGTGTTTTTTTATCAGTTTATGACCGTGAACGAACGATTTGCGATTGTTTCAAGTATCGCACGAAACTTGATAATGAAATTTTCAATAAAGCTGTCAATACTTATGCCACTGATGACAACAAGAATCTTGCAAACCTTTCTAAATATGCAAAGGAAATGAATCTTTATACAAAAGTCATGAATGTAATGGAGGTGCTTTTGAATGGCTGATATAACTGCTTCTGTACTTGCACGATTGAAAAACCAAGCTGCTGAAAGCGGCAGAAATTATCAACTCTGCCTACAACTCTTTTGTCAGGAAGAATTCCTACGCCGTTTAGAGAAATCCAAGTATGCTGATAACCTTGTTCTCAAAGGTGGTCTATTCATTTATTCTGTTACCGACTTTGACAGCCGTATTACAGTGGATGTTGATTTTCTTCTTCGGAAAGTACCAAACACCCCTGAACAGTTGAAATCAGTATTAGAAGAAATCATTGGAACATTTACTGGAAATGATTTTATTACCTTTGAAATCAAGGAAATTGCACCTATTGCCGTTGTAAAGAAGTACGCTGGTATCGGAGCTTCTCTTGTAGCTCGAATCAAGAATACGAAAACACCATTCAGTATTGACTTTGGTGTTGGCGATATCATTGTACCAAAACAAGAAAAACGAAAAATACCAACGCAACTTGATGATTTCCCTGCTCCTACAGTGAACACTTATTCACTTGAAACAACAATTGCAGAAAAAATAGATGCCATACTCAGCCTAATGGAGTTCTCTAGTAGAATGAAGGACTATTACGACATCTATTACCTTGCAAATAAATTTGATTTTGATGGAGTCACACTTACTGAGGCTTTGAAAAAGACCTTTGAAAACCGTGGGCATGTCTTTACAGTTGAACAGTTTAAACAAGTTATGGGTTTTGGCAGTGACAAATCCATGCAGAAGAAATGGAAAGCCTTCTGTCGCAAAATTGATATATATACCAATGATTATAACATTGTGCTGGAAAAGATAAATAATTTCCTTACCAAACCATTTATAGCGGCTGTTACTGATAATAATCTAGCAGAATACTGGATTTCCTCAGCAAACGAATGGCGAAGGTTCTAATTATGGCTAAAATAATGAAAATTATCAAAAAGGAAACAGAGAAGATTTAGTGTGGTTATTTTGATGGAAATACCAAATCTAAACGAGTACAGGAAAAATGTGGATTTGTATATTATCATATAAATAAAAATATTCACCGGAAATTGATGGATGATACCTGCATTGAACATATTTCCTGCCTTAGTAAAGAGGGATAAAATTATGAGTAAACCATTATCAGAAATGACATTAGAAGAATTATGGCAATTATTTCCGATCTTTTTAACAGAATATCAGACATATTGGACAGAATGGTATCAAGAAGAATATACATTATTATCTGCTATACTTTCCAAAAATTATATTGTACGAATCAATCATATTGGAAGTACTGCTATAAAAGGGATATGGGCTAAACCTATCATTGATATTCTTGTAGAAATAATAGAACAGACCAATATGCAGCTAATCTGTGATATTTTAACGGAAAATGGATATTTATGTATG
The DNA here is from genome assembly GCA_910585935.1 of uncultured Lachnospiraceae bacterium. Taxonomy (GTDB): domain Bacteria; phylum Bacillota; class Clostridia; order Lachnospirales; family Lachnospiraceae; genus MGBC136627. The sequence continues at coordinate 2,548 of CAJUHN010000058.1, forward strand.
AGTCAAAGTGAAAATAGAATGTCTTTCAACAAAGGCTATACAGAACGAGGATTTTCTGAGAAAGTATTTCATTTACATTTAAGATATATCGGAGATAATGATGAGTTATATTTCAGAGATTATCTAAATGAGCACGCTGATATCGCAAAAGAATATGAAAACTTAAAGATTTCTTTATGGAAGTTATATGAACATAATAGAGATAGATATACAAATGCAAAAGGGAATTTTATTGCAAATGTTATGAAGATGGCGAAAGAAAAATATAGTTACTGATATGTGAGCTAGAGGTATATTTTATAAGTATGAACTGAATGAAAGAGAACATTTTGACTAAAGGTTCGCTCCGGCAAAAAAATATTCCAGCGAAGCCGCGCTCTCGCTCCGTTCCAGACGTAATGGTACTAAATTCGCGAACCCTTACGGGTTTGCTTATTAAGTACCAACGTCTTCCAAGGGGCTTCTTTTGGAATACTTTTTTTGCCTTTGCTAGTTAATTGATTCTTCTAAGAAAATGTGAAAATTACTTTTGGAAAAAATGGGGCAAGAATATCATTTTCTATTATACTGTTTTTTGATATAAATTCAGTATATTTTGTTATTTTAAAAGTTTTTTGAAAAAAAACGAAATATCTATGCAGTTTATCACTTATTTCAATCGTTCTGTTTCTAATAGGTATATGGATTTTTTTGATATAGCTGAAATAGATTTTGTTATATATACAATATTTATCTTATTTTTGAAATGCTCACTATCTTGGTTTTTATGTTCATCAATAAAAAGTGAAATAACTAAAATCTTATCATAACCAGTTTTAGAAGGATAAACAAATTGTAGAGGAGAAGATTTTATGAGTAAATTGTATCTATTGAACATTATTTTTGTCATAATTGAAGTTATTGCATGGATTCTATTAACAATACAGATATTTGGAGATATGAATCCAGATGCCATTATAATTTCTGCAAATATTTTAGGAATCGGATTAATTGGAACTTGTACATGTTCCATTATCAGAGTCATTCATAAATTAAAAGAAAATAATCCTTCTCACAAAGAATAATAACAAGAAAATTTTTCAAATCAGAATGTATTCTAATCAATAAAATCTATACTTTTCAAAGCTAAAACATAGTTTTCTGCAATTAATATTATATTTATGGAAGTTACTATCATTTCATATCCTCTCAAAACAACTCCCATCACGCTTTACTATCTTGCCCATGCTATAAACTAGCGCAGGAAAGCCTCTATTCCAAAAGAAGCCCCTTGGAAGACGTTGGTACTTAATAAGCAGTTCCGCAAGAAGCGGGGCTGCGAATTTAGTACCATTACGTCTGGAACGGAGCGAGAGCGCGGCCTCGTTGGAATAGAGGCTTTCCTGCGCGAACCTTTACTCAAAAAATCCCCCATACAAATATTTCAAATTTATAAAACCCGACCATAGTTAAAAATTTACACCATATTTTTTAAATAATGCTTCATATTTCTAACTATCATAAAGTCAAAATCACTCTCTTCATATTTTGGAATTAATTCTTTATATGCCTCTGCAATCCTTTTATCTTTTATATTGCTGAGCGTAAGAACTGTTTCCATTGAAAGGTCTTCATTTTCCATGTTATGTAATATTTCTATCATATAATTCATTACTTAATTCATAATATTTTTTATCTAAATATTCCTCATCATAATTTTCCTCATTTTCAAAATAATCTGAACATTTATCACAAATTTGAAAATAGTTATCATTATACATACTTTCTTTTGATAGATTTTCATAAAATTTTGCATATTTGTCATCCATGCTAAGTGGCACTATTCCATAAAAAGGACTCACACCGCCATTTCCAACCTTTGTTATAAAAAATACATACTCTTCTGGAAGCTCAACATGATATTTCTGTTCAAATTCTCTCACCCACTCAAGACTTACGGTTTCATTCAGTTTATATTTATGTCTTTCTGCTCCAAAGATTTCATATTTTTTATCTCTATTTTCTACTTTTATGATATCTTTTATATATTGGGCATGTTCATCTGACAAATACTGATAATTTTTATTCATAAATTTCTCACTCAAACCTATACGAAAGTATAGTTTTCCCTTTCTACAATTTTTAATCCATTTTCCTTTTATAACAAAATATAATAATCAAATTTCCCTTAACATAGCTCAAAGCTGCAATTCACTTAATCAATTCCATAATAGCCCTTTCCCAATATTTCTCAGGAACATCATACCAGTTACATTTTTTATTGTCTTCTTCACATAGCTTTATTGCTCTATCTAAAACTTCTCCATGTGATATATTTCCAGTAAGTATTAAATCTTTCGTTATTTGACTCCAATATGGTGCTATATCCGCTAATCCTGATTCCTGAATTTCTTTGATCACTTTTTCTTTGTCATAATCTAAACTGATAAAATCATAGTTCCATTCCTGCTTCTCTTGACTGAGAATCATAAATTGTGCTTTTCCGCCACTATGTAAAGCCGCCCCTACAGCTCCCGGATTTAAAACAACTTTATCGGCATACATGATTACTCCCTGCAGATGGGTATGTCCACAAAGAATATAGTTATAGGGACATTTATCCAGCACACTTTTTGTTTTTTCATCATTAAGAAGCAATTTTTCACTATTACTATTAGGTGAACCATGACAAGCCAAAAGCGGTTCAAATCCTTCCCATATTATTTCTTGGCATAAAGGAAGACTTTTAAAGAATTCAATATCTTTTTCTGTTTGATTAGAATAACAATATTGCAAAGCTCCTACTGTCAAATTTCCATCTTTCCATTCACAGCCATTCTCATATTTTCGATTTATCCAATAATCTTCCTTATTTCCTTTTACAAAAAAACAAGTATATTTTTCCTTTAAAGAATATATCATTTCCATTGTTTTCTGCGGATATGGAAATTCCCCCAAATAGTCACCTAAAAAGATAAATGTCTTAATTCCTCTCTCCAAAACATACTCTATACATTTTTGAAATGCCACATAATTACCATGTATATCAGAAAAAACCGCTATTTCCATCTATAACACCCCTTCCTTTTATATTATGGAAAAATTATATCATATAGTATAACACAAAATATGTAAGATAAGGAAAGATTTATTGAGCTTTTCCTTATTCTTTTATAAAATATTTCCTGTATATACTTTATTTAACGGTAATCACATTTCTGATATTGAAACAAAGTATTCTCACTGTCTTCTTTGTGATAAGCTCCTGACCAGTGACAGATACTTTGCAAGATCGGAACAACCGATTTCCCTTTTTCTGTAAGAGAATATTCCACACATTTTATCTGCCGATATGTTATATTCTGCTTTTTCGTGAGCAAATATCGCGTCTTATCCACACAAAATAGAACTTCACCCGTTCTAATCTAGTCAGAAGAAACCACTTGAAACGATAAATAGATAATTTCTAGTACCACATCTTTTATATCACCAAAAATGACAACAAATATTTTTTCTCAAAAAAACACTAATTAACATAAGACATATCGCTCATTCTTTTGATAAATCTTTTTCTTTCATTATTTTCGAACATATAAGAAACTCCACCAGCTAATCCAAACATTTCACTTGTATTTATAGTTTCAATACTTAATCCAAGAAACATTGAATTGAAAACACTTAGCAGATCTCCATGCGAAACAATTATTATATTTTCATCATCACTTGTCATTACTTCATCAAAGAATGGTTGCAATCTGTTCCATTCATCTCTACGGCTTTCCGCATCAGAGAACAATCTATCATCAATAGTTTTCTCTTGCATTTCAAGATTTTCACGAAGCCATTGAACTGATTTACCACAACACTTGCCAAGATTTCTTTCTCGCAATTCAGTTCTTAAAATCGGGATTAAGCCTAAATACTGACCAACAATTTCCGCTGTCTGTTTTGCGCGTAATAAATCAGATGAATACATCACAAACTTTTTTTCAGATAACTCTGCTTTTAACCTTTTTCCAATTCTATTAGCTTGCTCCACTCCTAATTCTGATAATTCCCAATCTGTCCAAGAGCCAACCATACCATTTGTATGATGAACTGATTGTGTATGTTGAATAGTAATAATTGTTTTCATACAATTCCTCCCTCACAACACCTAATATGTTGTTCTGATTATACCATTTCTTATTTTCATTTACCACAAAAATATAGGGCATAGCAACCGCCATACCCCACATTTCTTATAGCTCCAACGACTTCTCAATCGTATGGCTTTTTATTCTATATATCTAAAATACTAATCATAGAAATTTCAAAAATAATTATCCCCATATCCAACTCCTCCATACTAAAGTAAATCCAAAACTTCCCCCTTCCACATAACCTTCCAAACAATCCCATCTCAAACTTTATCAACCAGCCTATTCTACAAACTAGCAACAGCAAGGCACTATTCCAAAAGAAGCCCCTCGCAAGAAGCGGGATTTGCGAATTTAGTGCCCGTTACGTCTGGAACGGAGCGAAAGCGCGGCTTCGTTGGAATCGTACCTTGCTGTTGCGCCCCCTTTTTACAAAAATATTTTATCACCCCCTACTCTTCCATCAATATTGTCATATCCAACTTCTCTATCTTCCCAGAAGCAAAATAAGAAAATCTCATAAATAACAAAATAACAACCCCTGCCGACATCAGAACATTACTAATAGATAAAACAGACATAAAATTACTAATACCCGCGAACTTCATCACAGTTGATACCAACAAATCCGTAAAAATTTCTGCCAAAATCACTCCTATCCCAGCTCCTATTACAGCAACCATTCCAAAACGCAATGCGAAAATCATCCGCAATTTTTCACTCCTAAACCCAATCGCTTTATAAATTCCAAAATCCTTCTGTTCTGCTGATAAAATCTTACTTCCAGTCATCACTGTTATAATCAAAATAAAAACAAACACAATACCATACATAAATATCATTAACGCCTTCATTGTCGCAATAATACCATAAAGTCCCGACCACGAATTTTCATGCACATGAATATCCCCACCATAAGCCGTTTCCAACACCTCCATAATATCCTCCTTTTTCGACGGATCAGAAAGAAAATAATGCCAACACCATATAGAAGAATTATCATATCCGATCTTTAAATATCCCTCTCTGCTCATTCCCACATTATCCCCCATATCATTCGCACACGAATAAATACCAGAAACAACATATTCCTCTATTCCTTTATCCCCTCTTATCATGACCATATCCCCAATTGCAATATCTAAATCCGCAGCAACAAATTCTGTCAAAACAATCTCACTATCCGCCATACAACTTCTTCCCTCTAAAATATGAAACCGTTCTGGCTCTGAAATTACATTGGCGGTATAATCAATTCCATTCACCGTCACCCCTTGCATAGCGAGCAAATAAGTATCCGTAATATCAGAATAAGAGCGAGCCATATCCTCCGCTTCCTCTGTTGTCAGATTTCCAAACACCTGAACACCAATATCATGATCCGCAGGATTAAAAGCATCCATCATTCCTTTTCCGTCTGCTCCAAGCCACGAATTCATTCTCCCCACAAGAGAAGCAAAAAACACCAAAAAAATTGCCACAATACAAGCCCCAATATATCTTTGTTTTCTTGTCATAAGCTGACGAAACACAAGCCTGAAATATAATCCCTTTCCCAATACAGAAATCATTCTCTCAGAAGAAATCCCAAATTTATTTCTTTCTTTTCGTATCGCTTTTATAGGAGTAATAGTGCTGATTTTACTTGTTCTCCACAGAACAAATATCGCAAATAGAATTATAATTACCGCAAAAGCCACTCCACACCCCAACCCCCAAAACCTTATCGGTATGCGAACTCCTGTCGTTGTTATCGTCGCATGAATAACTAACCTGCTCAAAGGAATAGCAAGAAAAACTCCAAAAAACATTCCTGTTATTATAATAAAAAGATATTGTATCAGTTGAATTCCACGAAGTTTCCCAGCCGTAAATCCTATCGTTTTTAATATCCCCATATTTACAGCATCTGATTCTATTGTGCTACCTATATTATGGCTGATTGCAACTATAGTCACAAACAATAATACTATCACAAAAGCAAGCAGCAATCCACTAAAAGCATTTTGTAAAATCAGCATAAACCCTTTTATCGCCTCTTTACTGTGAACAAATTCTGCATATTCTGGCAATAATGTTTTTTCATTTATTATAGTATTCAACTCAACAATCGTAATCTCACTATCAGCCTTAGTAAAAATATGAATCATAGCTCCATCTCTTGCTAATGCATCGATCCCTGCATTTTCTAAAAGAGATAAAATCTCATTTCGATCTGTTTCACAGATGAGAAACCCTTTCATCTCGATCATAGAACTCCCCATAAAAGGATCTTCATAAAAACCTTTTATGGTAAATACCATATTCTTTCCGCCGCGGACTATAGGAAAAGTGATCTCATCTCCAATCTCCGCCCCGAACATAGAAATCATAGACGGCGATACATAAATTTCGCCCGGCATAATCTCTAGTTCTTCCTCTCGATATGTCAAAAGATCATCTGTAAAAAAACGATACCGATTTTCCCGTGACTGAAATGTAATAAGCTGCCCTTCACTGTCAGATTCTTGTTCTTTTATTCTATAATTAGAAAAAATCAAACTTTGAATCTCCGCTCGTTCTACCTCATTTAACGCTTCTATCTCACCTATCAGCTCTTTCTCATCAGAAACCTCTGAAACCCATGCCGTAATCTCCCCAAACCCTGTTCTCTCCATTTCACTTTTGATATAATATTCCGAATTTCGCCATACCGACAATACCATACTGAGTGCAGAAGAAATCAGTAAAATCAAAATAAATATTCCGATAAAACCTCCCTTATGCTGTTTCAGATTTGCTTTTATTAAGATTTGATATTCCATCACAAATCCTCCTACCACTGTAACGATACAAGCCAATCATTTACCTTTGATTCTCTTGCCCTGATATCATCTTCCCCATAATTGGGCAACTCTAACTCATCAAAGATTTTGCCATCTTCCAAATATAAAATCCGATTCCCATGAATCGCCGCCCTGATATCATGAGTCACCATCAAAATACTCTGTCCTTTTTCATTTATCTGTGATAATAGATGGATCACTTCTTCACTATTCGATCGATTTAGAGCACCTGTTGGCTCATCAGCGAAGATAATCCCCGGACTATTCATCATCGCTCTCGCAATCGCTGCTCTTTGTGCCTCTCCACCAGAAACCTGTGACGGCAGGCGATCTTTTGCATTTTCCACATGCATCTGGGAAAGAAGTTTCATCGCTCGCTCTCTGACCTCTTTTGTATTTCTCTTTTCCTTCATAAATCCTGTAACTGCCACATTTTCAAACAGAGTCAGATTGCTCACAAGATGTGTCTGCTGAAAAACAAATCCAAATTCCTCCGCGCGAAGTTTTGCCATCTTTTTTTCATCAAAACTGCTGATTTCCTTTCCCTTATATTCCACTTTTCCTTCTGTCATACTATCCATGCCACTCAATGCATATAAAAATGTAGATTTTCCCGCACCTGATGCACCCATGATAACAGTAAAATCTCCTTCATAAATATCCACATCAATATGATCCAAAATCTGAACACTTCCACCATTTTGTGAAAAAGACTTGCACACATTCTTTCCACTCATCAAGACTTTTTTCATTTTATGCCTCCATTTTTTGTATCTCTTTGATGATCAGCCTCTTTTTACTGGTTCGTAAATCAGGCAGAATTTCATCTACAAATTTCACAAAGAATTGAACATAATCCAACCCTTTCCCCCTCAAAATCCCTTTCATCTGTAAAAGAATCTCCCTGCGTATCCTATTTTCTGAAGCAGAATCAGAAATTTCTGCCAACATTTCAAAGGTATCTTTACAGGTCTGCCGAAACTGATAATCTTTCAACCCCTCAATGCAAAACCCTTCTATCGCCAATGGATGTAAAAATTCTCGATGTCCATTTCTATCTTCAAACCATAAAATATCTTCCTCTCTCCCTAAAAGACCGACCGCTCTTGTAAATGGATAACGACTATTCTCATCTGGTTTTCTGAGTGTCAAACTGTCCGAAAGGCGATAACGGATAAGTGGCTGTGCAAAATTATAGAGTGAAGTCAAATACATATTCCCATTTTGAACCTCAATCACATTCATATCATCAAATAAAATCATACCTTCCGCTGTATCCATTTCCACCCCCAAAGCCAGAGATTCACTCGCACCATAAAAATTAATCACTTCCGCTTTTAAGATATATTCTAAATAATTCCTAAGACTCGCTCCTAAAGGCTCACCACAAGAAATCACACGGAAAATATTTAATTCTATCTCCCCTTTCTCTATAAGTTCTGCCAAAATCTTAATTGCTGATGGATATCCGATTATCATATTGGGCTTAAACCTCTTAATCTGGCTCACCCACTCATGAAGTGGTGTCTTAATATCCAGATGAAGCTGCTTCGCATGAACCCCTTCTATTCCATCTCCTACTGCCATCGCCCCACCATAATGACCATCAGTAGCAGCAATATATACAATTCGTGGTTCACAAGCAAGAAACTTTAGAATCTGTGACATAGACATATTCCATAATGCTGCGCGGATAATACCAAGCAACATCGTATTCCATGCACTTTCATCATATATAAAGTACCCCGGTTTTCCTGTACTTCCAGAAGAATGTACCACATGATATTTCCCTTTTAATGGTTTTCTATCTGTTGTATTTTCCTTATCAAACCGGCGTAATTCTTCTTGATTCAGATCAGAAACCGTAATTAATTCATCAAAATGCTCTAAAAGCTGTATTTTATCTATTGTCGGAAAAGAAGAAAGCGGCATCTTAAAAATATTTTCTTTTGTAATCCCATTTTCCTCAAAAGTCCTTCGATAATAAGCAGAATGTTGATAGGCATATGTAAGTACCTTTTGCAATTTATCCCCCTGTAATTTCTGAATCCGAGCCGCACTTTTTTTTATATTCCTTTTTAACTGATATAAATCCCATAAAAGTTTCACATATCTCATTCTCTTTTCACCTCTGTTCTATTTGGAATATATATGGTTTCTCATAGTTCTCTCTGTGATAATAGATAGCCTCTCCTGTACTCTGATTCCATACAATACTCCATTCTGTGGATTCAAACTCTCCGAAATTATCTTTACTCACACTGTCTAAAGCGTCCCTAACATCTTCTATATTCATCATTTCCTTTTCACTCAAAGCCTTCATCAAAATATCATATCGCTCATGAGATTGCGCTGTACCAATCCCATTTTTCTCCCCCTCAGCAAGATAAAAATTAGTAACAACTGGTGTATCTGTTACAATCATTTCATGATTCACATATTCCACAACTACACTGCGCCCCTCCGTATCTGCCAATGCCAGATGCATCATATATCCCATAGAAGCGTGCATATCATACTGTTCTAATAAATCTATCGCTTCTTCTACATTTGCCGCCTTATCCAATAACAGGCGAATCGCTGTTGTCGTAGTAATATCTGGTTTATCTGTATTCTGTGAAATAGTCGCCGAATCCTGAATCATATTTACTGAAACCGCAAGTCCCTTTTCATTCATACCATCAAGCGGCGCATACAGACAGATGATCGCCTGTATCGAACTAGGCAAATCAGACATGTTCAGCCCACTCATACTGATAAAATCAGTATTAACAGTAGAAATAGATGCATATCCACTTTCAGGCACTACACTCACAATCATCGCTTCACAAGTATTCCAGTCAAAATTTCTTCCAAACAAGAAATTCCCCTCTTCATTCTTTACAGATAATGTACTGCACCCAAACGACATGCCCTCAAACGAAAGAGCCTTTGTATCAGAAAGCATATATCTTGTCAGAAATCCTACTACTTCTGTATCAGATTCAGCCCCTCCTTGTGACAAAAATTCATCAAATCTATGCAACATTGTCAAGTGATGAATTTAATTTTGCACACAAAAAAGCAGGGACTCTCTCGAATCTCTGCTTCCCTAACTGATGTTTTCAATTTCATGGTACAACGTCTTTTACCTTATCTATAACTATTTCAGATTAACGATATAATTACTATGTTTAAATTTTAATAAACACTTTACTGTCAAGCATGCTCGTGATTTCTTTTCAAGATAGACATCTATTTAAAGTCCGAATCACTTCTTCCAAATTAATAGGCTTTGATAAATGAGCATTCATACCAGCTTCTTCCGTTCTTTTAATATCCTCTTCAAAAGTATCCGCTGTCATAGCTATAATTGGAATTGTTGGTGCATCATTTTTCGGCAATGTACGAATTTTCTTCGCAGCGGATAAACCATCCATGACTGGCATCCGCACATCCATTATAATGGCATCATATGTTCCATCCGCACAATTATTGAAAATATTGACTGCTACTTGCCCATTTTCTGCTGTCACTACATCCATTCCCACATCATCTAACACGCTTTTCGTAATTTCCATATTCAGCGGCTGGTCTTCCACCAATAAAACCTTTTTTCCTTTCAGGCAAATTTCCTGTTTGTGCCTCTCTTCTTTTTTCTTCTGTATTTCCAAAAAATCAGGCATCACTCCGACATCAAATGCAATTTCCACCCTGAATTTACTTCCGACACCCTGCTCGCTTTCGACATAAATGTTCCCGTTCATCAAATCCACCAGTTTCTTTGTGATAGCCATACCAAGACCGCTACCCTTAAACCCACTGTAATTTCTGCTGTTTTCCTGTGAAAATGATTCCCATATCCGTTCCAAAAACTCTGGTTTCATACCGATTCCATTATCTTCAATTTCAAAACAATATACTGCCTTTCCACTATCGGCAGAAATTTCCCTCACATGAAAAAATATTTCTCCTCCATCTGGTGTAAATTTTGCAGCATTGCTCAGTATATTGATGAGTATCCGACGTAAATGCAGTTCATCTCCCAACAGCACAGGATGGCGGAACATTCCAAAACTTTTAACAAATTCCACATTCTTTTCTATCAGCAGACTGTCAACAATGTCTGCACAATTATTTATTAAACTGCGTATATCCATAGGTTCATAACTGATGATCATTTTGCCACTTTCAATTCGGTTTATATCTAAAACATCATTCAGCAGCGACAACAAATACTGGGAAGAACTGTCTATTTTATTCAGGCAGTCAAGCACCCTGTCCTTATCGTCAAAATGCCTGATAGCAATATTTGTCATACCATCAATTCCATTGATTGGTGTTCGTATATCATGGGATATATGGGATAAAAAAACACTTTTCATCTGATTAGCTTCCTTTTCCCGCAAAACAGACCTTTTTAATTCCTGATTTTCTTTCCTTAAGTCAGCAATCTTTCGTTTCAATTTTTTTCGCTTCATGTTCATTCCTCCAAAAATATTTATCTTCCTGACAATAGAGTAACGATCTAATATCTACTTTATGTCACTCCATCTTTCATAACTGCCGTCATACAATTCCTTTAACTGTTCTATAGAAATTTTGCTTTCATACTTCATTATTTATTGTAGACTTACCAATGTAAAATCTGCTATCCCATATATGTTAAATCTATGTAAATTTCCTCATTTCTGTATATTTTTGAACCAACTTATATGCCAGCATAACATCATTTTTGCAGACCAGATTCAAAACAGTAGGATAATTCTATCCTCCTTTGTCGCACCTTTTTCATACGATTACCAATAATAAGTCTACAAAAATGAAAAAACAGAGATTCTCTCGAACCTCCGCTTTCCAAATTGTTTTTTAGTTATATAGTAAATATCCTATTATTTACAGTTCCCCGATAAAGTTATATGCAATCCGCACTTCCTGTGTCCTTACCCCGTCAATCTTCTCCGGTTTACCTATCAGTATGCGGTTAATCAGCCTGTTTAACACCGTTTCGTCAAGTTCCGTAATGGCGGCATACCTCTTTATTTCCTCCATGAACGTCCGCACATCGCCCTCTGAATGTTCCTCCTCACTGATAAGCGCCGCTATCTCCTGCATACGGTTCTGGTTGCTTTCCTGCTCCCTCTCCATTGCGTCCGTCAGCTTCAGGAAACGCTTTTCCGTAAGTATCCCCTTTGCCTTGTCCGCATAAAGGCTGATAAAAGTATCATCTATCTCCTGATTACGCCCTGCAAGGCTCTCATATTCCCTTTTAAGGCTGTCAGTGTCGGCAAGGTACTGTTTTTCCATCCTTCGGCTTAAACGCCCGTAAAACGCTTCCCTGTCCTTTAACGCCATTGCCGCAACTTCCTGTATGTCGGCAAGCACAAGATTGTATAAATCCCTCGCTTCGATTTTATGGCTTGTGCAGGCATTTTTACCCAAACGGTTATATGTCTGGCAGATATAGTATGCCTTGTCTATCGGCTCACGTTCTTTCCCCGTCCTGCGGTCTTTGTCCGTCCTCCCGATTTTTTCATAACGTACCTGCATGGACTTCCCACAGGTAGCACAGTAGACAATGCCATGAAAAATATTATAATATGGGCAGTTATTACCCTTCATAATCGGCGGTCTGCGGTCTATGAGCTGCTGTACCTTTTCCCACTCCGCTTTGGGGATAATGGCTTCGTGGCAGTCCTCTATGACTTCCCTCTGCTCCCTCGGAATGATATTGTAGGTATTGGAGCGTATGCCCTTCTGGTGCGTCTTGCAGACAACATGTGCGCCCTTGTAAAATGGATTTCTCAAAATGGTTGATATGCGTGAGCCACTCCAAGCGTAATAATTCACATCACAGTCCGTTCCCGTCTGCATTCTTGTAATCGGTATTCGTTCCTCCATCAAAACCTTGCAGATTTTCATGTTTCCCATCCCGTCAAGCGCAAGGTCAAATATCCGCCTGATGACTGGCGCAGTTTCCGCATCAATGATAAGGTGTCCGTTATCGTCCGGATCACGCATCAGACCAAGTGGCGGCTGCCCTCCGCAGAATTTCCCCTGCCTTGAGCGTGTCATGCGCCCCGCAAGCACCTTTTTAGAAATATCCCGGCTGTACATATCGTTCAGGATATTTTTAAATGGCGCAATATCCATTTCCTGCTTGTTCACGCTGTCATAATTGTCCGTAATGGCTATGTAACGGATATTATGCTTCGGGAAGAATACTTCCATGTAGCTGCCGGATTCGATATAGTTGCGCCCAAGCCTTGAAAGGTCTTTGGTAATCACGCAGCCTATCCTTCCTGCTTCAATATCGCTTATCATGCGCTGGAATGCCGGACGGTTGAAGTTCCGCCCTGTGAAACCATCGTCCACATAATACTCGCAGTTGAACATACCGTTCGTTTCTGCGTAATCTTTCAGCAGTAATTTCTGGTTGCTGATGCTCATGCTCTCGTTGTCTTTGCCGTCTTCAAGGGATAATCGGCAGTAGAGGGCAGTAAGTAACGGACTGGTAATCTTAGAATTGTTTTTCCTGTTCATAGGTTCTCTCCTTTATGAACAGGGACACGATACCATTATATTACCATGCCCCCGTTTTAATTTCAACAGATTTTTCAAGAACCTGCCTGCCCCTTATTCAAAAAATGCGCCGCATTCCTTGAAATGTGTTCCTCCGTCTTTTTCTCTATGAGGCGTTCAAAGGCTTCCTGCATGGTCTGTGTGCCGCCAAACTCCCTCGTCACAACAAACCTTGTCTGCGCCTTTGCCCCTTTTTTGTCCGTTTTCATTTCCCTGTCCATAATCATAAATCTGCCCCCTCAGCCTGCACCGTCTTATTTTCCATCATCAGTTCTTTAAGGCGTTCCTTTTTCTGCTGTGCCGCTGCCCTGCGGAAATCATCTCCCATAAAGCGGACAGGCGTACACATCTCAAGCAGCCTGCCATAAATGCGTGCGTGGGGAACGTCCTCCGGGTTTTTTAGCTGCTCCGGCGTGAGGTTCGTCGTTGCAATTAACGGTTTTTTGCTGATATACCTGCTGTCAATCACGTTGTATACCTGTTCCAGCCCGTATTCCGTACCCCTCTCCATACCGAAATCATCAAGGATAAGCAGGGGATAGGAGCAGAGCCTTACAATGTACTCATTCCTGTTTTCTGAACCATAAAAAAGGTTGTTGAGTATCGTTGCAAAGTTCGTCATACAGACAGGTATTTCCCTCTCCATGAGGGCATTTGCGATACAGCCTGCAAAATAACTTTTCCCCGATCCGACATTCCCCCACAAGACCAGCCCGTGGTTCTCCGCTTTCATCTGATCCCATAGTTCCACATAAGAGTACGCTTTTTCCATCTGCGGGCATTTCCCGTTGTCGTTTTGAAAAGTCCAGTTCCGCATCGCCGGATTGGAAAAACCTTCCCGTTTCAGACGCTCCACTTCGGCATTGTGCTTTTCGTCCGCATCTTTTTTCTCACGCTTTTCACGCTCTGTCCTGCGGCAGTCACATTCAGACGGATGTCGGTCACGCCCGAACAGAGCCTTGCCTTGTGGGAAATATGCCTCTTTAGGCTTGTGGCATTTCCCACAGTACAGTAAACCGTCCTCCCCTTTGTAATCCTCCGGCTCTGCATCCGTGTTTACCATCCGCAAGACCGTATCCATTAAATTACCACTCATAAGCTGTCCTCCTCACTGTATGAATAATCGG
>CAJUHN010000059.1 GCA_910585935.1 uncultured Lachnospiraceae bacterium
CCAACGAAGACGCGCTCCCGCTCCGTTCCAGACGTAACGGACACTAAATTCGCAGTCCCGCTCCTCGCGGAACTGCTCATTAAGTGCCGACGTCTTCCAAGGGTCTTCTTTTGGAATAGGGTCTTGCTTCCGCTAGTTTGTAGCGGACGGCAACCTTGCAGATTGTTGATACAAAATGTTTATTGTCTGTATCATGAGGCTAAAATCCTCGCCTGCAGGTGAAGCCTTTCAGTTAACTCCATAATTTCAAATACAGAAAAAACAAACATATCTTTTAGAAAGTAAACTTTAGGCTGCTTTAGCAACATATCGAACTTATCAACTGTAGTTGCTAGTGGTTCAGTTACATAGAATATAAAATACAAAAAAATATCTTATAAATTACATATTCCAAGTAAATTAGCATCATGAGTTAAATTACAACAAAACTATAACAACAACTTGACCTTTTACAAACTTGTAGAAGATATAACTTTTTCCTAGAATAGCCAACAAACTAGCGGAGGCAAGACAGTATTCCAAAAGAAGACCCTTGGAAGACGTCGGCACTTAATGAGCAGTTCCGCAAGGAGCGGGGCTGCGAATTTAGTGTCCGTTACGTCTGGAACGGAGCGGAAGCGCGTCTTCGTTGGAATACTGTCTTGCGTAGCGAACCTCTGGTCAAAACGTTCCCTCTAAATTTATATCTAAAACATATCTTTTTTCTAAAACATAATCTCTTGTCCATACCTTTAAATAACACACTATTAGAAATATAGAAAAAGGACATCCTGTAGAATAGTTTTTACAGGATGTCCTTATCTTATTCGGATATTTTACTATTCTTTTGTAGCTAAATATTCATTTAGAATATCTACTAGCTTGTCCGCATCCATCTGATGCACCATAGCTGCTTCTTCTAAAGATTCTCCCTGTGCAGAAGGGCAGCCGATACAATGCATACCAGCTCCCATGAGAACTGCTGCTAATGAAGAATCTATCTGTAAAATATCACCGATAATCATATCTTTTGATATTTGAGCCATTTGTGAGTCCTCCTAAATAAAATAGTGATTCTGCTAGTATTATAATATGTTTGCTAATATTTGTAAAGCAGAGTCTTTTAAAATTGTTTGGTAATGTTCTTGGTAAAACAATTCTCTATCTATAGAAACAGCCTCTTTATTTCCATATTCTGATACAATATTAATAATCTGATTAAATTGTACAGGTGTATGCTCAGATTTATTCAGTATTAGATAGTATGTGCGAGATACAGGATTCCTATAAAGGGAATTTTTCCCGAAATATACCTCACGCAGAATAGAAGCTAAAGATTCAATGGTTTTAAAATCATGAAAAGAATAGATGCGAATGAGATTCGCACTTTCTGAAGTGTCAGAATCTTCTTTTTCCTTTTCTGCTTCAGGAGTATTTTCTATAATTTTTGTAACATTTTGAAAGTCAGCTAAATTGACTTCAGTTTCATTTGAATTAGAATTAGAAAAAAGTTCTAAAACTTCATCTGCTCCTTCTAAATCATCTGTATTATCATAACCTTCTAATTCCTCCATATCATCAAATTCATCTTCAAATGATGGAGCAAATTTAGAAAAACGAGTATCCAATTCTTCAGGGTCATCTACTTTAGTAATAATTAAAACAATAGATTCGGATGACATAGGGATAGCTTCTATCATAAGTGGAAAATCGTCAGCTTCAAATCCAAACTCATAAGAAGCTTGTTGCATCATATCGCGAAATAAACTTTTTGCTTTTTCTGTTCCATAGGCTAATTCACTGATTTTTATTTCACGCGATGCGAGATCTGTTTTGTTTAAAGTACAACGAATTTGATTATCACTAATTTTTTCAATCTTCATATTTTATCACTCCCTGCCACTATTACGTTTGCTTTTATATCGACATAAAATCAAAACGACATTAGGACTTAAAAGGTTTTCCTTTTTTACCCCTATAGTATAAACCATAAATTCTTTATAGTAAAGATAAAATCACAAAATGTCGAAAATTTCATTAATTTTATCTTGTCATGAATGGAAATTTCTGTTATAATGTTCAAAAGAGGTATCCTTTATTTCTTTTTATCTTGTAAAAAAGGAGGTATTCCTATTTCTAAAAAAATCTTATGTCAATCATATTATCTTAAAAAAATCATCGGAAGTGGTGGAAATGGTACAGTATATTTAGCAAAACATATGACATTACATTACAAATGTATAATCAAATGTATACGAAAATTTCAGAAGTTTCAAGTCAATTCTCTATTAGAAGCAAATATTTTAAAAAGGTTAAAGCATCCTTTCATTCCTAGCTTATATGATACCCAAGAAGATGAAAAATATTATTATTTAATCGAAGAATTTCTAGAAGGACGATCTTTAGATTCTTATAGCAGTAGAAAGAAGCTATCTCATTCTCAAATAATTTCTATTTTATATCAATTATGTGAAATATTACAATATCTACATGAACAGAATCCAGAACCTATTTTATATTTAGATTTACAGCCAAAAAATATTTTAATTCAAAGGGGAAAAGTTAAGTTAGTGGATTTTGGAAATTCTAGGAGTTATTCTGATTTAAAAAAACAAAAATTTTTTTACGGCACACTGGGGTTTGCCGCTCCAGAACAGTATGAAGGGGGAGAGATAGAAGAGAGTACCGATATTTATTCATTAGGGGCAGTATTTTATTTTTTATTTACGAAAGAGATTCCGTCCAATAAGACTTCATGGAAGGAGATACCAGAAAATTATCAAAATATCATAAAAAATTGCCTTTATCATAAAAAAGAAGAGAGATATCAAAGTATTTTAGAAGTGAAAAAAGAAATACAAAAGTTAAAAGAAAGAGAAAATACAAAGAAATGGAGGAGGAAATGGAGGGAGAAAAAGTTGACAGTAGCAGTAGCTGGCACAAAAGCGGGAATCGGAGTCACACATATTTGTTTTGCACTCGCAAAGTATATAGCCAAAAGGCAGGATTGTCTATATTTAGAAAAAAATTCTTCAAAAACTGTAGAATTTTTAATAAAACAGGAAGGGTTAAGATATGAAAAGGTGGGATATCGCTATCAATCTTTTTATTTGGGAGAAGAAGTGGAGGAGGAGTGGGAAAAGATTTCTGTTATCATAAAGGATTATGGGAGATTAACAGAAGAAAATTATGAAGAGTTTCAGAAAGAAGAACATAAGATCATGGTGATGGGAATAAGACCATGGCAGGAGATGGGAGAGTGGAAAGAAAGATTAAAAGGAGAAAAGATTTTATATTTAGTGAATTTCACAGAGGGAAAGGAATTTTATATCTGGCAGAAAAAGAATAAAATCGGATATCGAGTGCCATACATGCCAGATCCATTTACAAATGAAAATAGGACATTTTGGGAGAATATTTATAAGAATATAGATGAGGATTAAGTGAAGATGTTATGTATTTGATAAGTTTGGAATGATAGGATTAGCTATAGAGTCGAGTGGATTTTTTAATAGGGTCATATTTTTTTATTCTCTATCATAGGAGTAGCCGCCTGCCAGAAGAAAGAGAATAAGAAAATAATTTATAATATATCACAAATAAAAAACTTATTTCGCGAAAGAGAAATGGAGATTATAATGAGAATAAATATTGATTTTTATGAATTTTCGGAGCTAAGAAATCAATATCTAGCTCTGATAAATGAATTGGAGGCGTATCGAAAAAACCAAATAGAACTTATTTTAAATGGAAAAAGAAGCTCGCCAGTAGAAATCGCGACTGCGTGTATGGTACAGGAAGAAGGATCTTATATGAGGGATTACATAGGAAATGAAATAGGAAAGGTGGTGGAAGTGAGATTTGATAGAATAGGGGAAGTTTGAGAGAAAAGACGGAGGAAATGATAAGTGAAATTTTGGAAAAGTTTGAAATAAAGAACAAAGCGAGATAAGTGAAAAAAGAACTCCTCTTTTAAAATATCCATTCGATTGTATAGCTAAGAAATTTTTATAAATTTTGTTTTAAAAATAAGAAAGGTTTTCTTAAAGATAAATGCGCTAATAGACAGGAGAAAAGTTGTGTGATATACTAATGCAAGTGAAGAACAGAAAAAACATAAGAAAAGGAGAAAAATAAACGAATCAATTTAGGAGGAAAAGGGATTGAAAAAGGCCATGAAGAAAAAATTGATCTCTGTAGGAGTAGCATCAGGATTAATGATAGTGATTATAGGATGTTTAGGTGTGAATAAATTAATAGAACACTATACACCTACAAACGAGAAACAGGATTTATATACTTATTTTGAAATACAAGATGAAAATGAAGCAATTATTTCGCTGCAGAATAATAGATTAGAAGAAAGAGCAGAGATTGTAGATGGAGAAATTTTTGTGCCATATGAATTGGTAAAGGATAATTTTAACTCTAGATTTTATTGGGATGAATCCGCCTCTCTTATGGTTTTCACTACAGCTACAGAGATATATAAAATACCTTTAGAAAGTAAGAATTATACTGTAAATGGAGAAGAAAGAACAGAGGAATTTATTATTTTAAAGACTATAGAGGATGGATTATATTTGAATATTGATTTTGCTAAACAATATTCAGATTTTTATTATGAGTATTACCAAGAACCGAATAGAATTATGGTTTATAATGAATGGGGAAATGTAGATTATACTACTTTGAGTAAAGATGGAAAAATAAGGGTATTAGGTGGAATTAAAAGTCCTATTCTGGCAGAATTAGAAAAGGGCACAAGGGTTTTAGTAAAAGATTTGATGGAAAATTGGGCGCATGTACAGACAATAGATGGGATAGATGGATATATTCAATTAGAATATTTAGGAGATAGCCAAATAGTGACTTTAGAAAATCCTGATTATATAGAACCTGTTTATCCGAATATTCAGAAAGATTATAAAATAAATATGGCATGGCATCAGGTGGGAGGATATATAGGAGCAGATGGATTTCAACAGGCGATGCAAGGAGTGAGCGGAGTGAATACCATAGCGCCTACTTGGTTTTTTATGTCTGACAATGATGGAAATATCGTTTCTTATGCGACACATGAATATGTGCAGAAAGCGCATGAAATGGGGATAGAAGTCTGGGGATTAGTGCAAAACATGGACTATGATATCAGTTCTTATCAGATTTTATCTAGAATGGCTAGCAGAGAAAATCTGGTGAATCAGTTGATTTCTAAAGCATTAGAATATGATTTAGATGGAATTAACGTGGATATTGAAGAATTGAGTAATGATGCAGAAGATGGTTATATTCAATTTATAAGAGAATTGTCGATACAATGTCGAAAACATGGGTTGGTGTTGTCTATTGATAATTATGTACCCACTGCTTTTACCAGTCATTATAATCGAAAAGAACAGGGCATAGTAGCAGATTATATTGTTATCATGGGATATGATGAACATTATGCAGGAGTAGCAGAAGCTGGTTCTACTGCTTCTATTGAATTTGTAAAGAATGGAATAATAAAGACATTGGAAGAAGTCCCAAAGGAAAAAGTGATTAATGGCATACCATTTTACACAAGAGTATTTAAGCAAATTCCGGAAAATGTAGCAAAAGAAGGGCAAGAAGGCGTTTTAATAGAAGATACAAATTCTGAATTAGGGAGATATTTATTGGACAGTGAAGCTGTTCCTATGGGAAAAGCAGAAAGACTTTTACAAGAAAATGGTGTGAACCCCATTTGGAATGATGCATTAGGACAGTATTATGGAGAATATATGAAAGATGGAATAAAATATCTCATCTGGCTAGAAGAAGAGGAATCCATAGGTTTAAAAATGAAGCTGATAAAAGATTATGAATTGGCAGGAGTAGCAGAATGGAGTTTAGGATTAGCCAAAAATACGATTTGGGAGGTAATTCGTTCTTATTTAGAGTGAAATATTGGAATTAGGGAAAAGAAAATAGACTATTTAAAAGGAAATCTTCATATTTATTATAGAAAGAAATAGTTAAATGGTGATATTTAAAATAAAAGTCCACAGAAGAAGGAAGTTAATCCACTAGCTTCCCTATTTTGTGGATTTTTTTCATTATTTTACATAATGAGTTCTATTTACCATATAATAGTGAGAGTATTAGTTAGAAAAGAAGTCTTTAAATACAAAAGTTTTTTCTATAATTTTTTTATTAAATGGACTTAAGATGGATAAAAAAGAAAATATAAGAGCGGAGGGGCAGATAGCATGAATAAAAAATGGGAGCTTTTTATGGGGTTGGTTTTAATTTTAGCAGTTTCTGTATTGGCAAAAAATATAGGAGTGATGGAAAGTATGGATCAGGTGAGAGAGAATAAAGTGATTGTACTTGATGCAGGACATGGTGGCTCAGATCCGGGGAAAATTGGGATAAACAAGGCTTTGGAAAAAGATGTGAATTTGAGTATTGTTTTAAAATTGAAAGAAGAATTAGAAAAAAAAGGTTATCAGGTGGTGCTCACTAGAGATACTGATGAAGGACTCTATCAAGAAACAGATAATAATAAAAAACAAGCAGATATGAAGAAGAGATGTGAGATCATTGAAGAGAGTAAATGTATTTTAGCAGTAAGTATTCATCAAAATAGTTTTCAGACAGAAGATATTTCAGGACCACAAGTGTTTTATTTTACCACTTCTGTAGAAGGGAAAAAGATGGCTACTATTTTACAACAGAAATTGATTGAATGGTTAAAACCAAAAAAGGAAAGAGTAGAAAAAGCGAATGATACATATTATTTATTAAAAAAAGTATCTTGTCCTATTGTGATTGTGGAATGTGGATTTTTATCAAATCAGACGGAAGCAGAATTGTTAGTGACAGAGGAATATCAACAAAAAGTGGCAGAAGCGATTGGTGAGGGGATTGAGGAGTATTTAAAAGAAAAAAAATAGAAAGAGGAATAGGGATATTTAATAGTAGAGGGGGACGCTGCGGCAAGGAACGATTCCAACGAAGCCGCGCTCTCGCTCCGTTCCAGATGTAGTGGTACTAAGCGCACAGACCATAAAGGTCTGTTTGCTAAGTGCCAACGTCTTCCAAGGGGCTTCTTTTGGAATTCGTTCTTTGCCTTCGCTAGTTGGCTGGCTGTTCTAATTTTGGAAAAGAGGATTTTATGATAAGTATAGAATAAAAGGGGTTAGCTTTTTCCTATTCTAGTGGAACAGCGTATTGAAAAACATGGTACATACCAGAAGTTTTTATTTTCCAATATTTTAATTGTTGTTTTCCATCAGAAGAAGAAGGAGGATTTTTTAATTCATAAATATTATCTTTAATATGTTCTATTTTAATGTGAGAAGTAGGAAAACCTAAGTCGGATAATTTTGATTTTATGGCCATATTGGGAAGAAAGTATAGAATTTCCCAATAAAAGAAGAATAATACTAATAAAATGAAAAGAATTTCTACTATAAATTTATATTTTTGTGTTCTCATTAAAATCCCCCTTTTCTATATTTCTGATATTTATATAAAGATACTATAAAATTGAGAAAAAATCAACATATATGAATGGAAAATAAAAATATATTGAGCTTATAAGCATATAAAAGGAGAGTAAGATAAACGTATTCCAAAGATAAGGAGGACAAAAAATGGACGAAATTGAGGAGTATGATTTTGGATTACGTTTAAAAAGACTCAGAAAACGTAAGAAATTATCACAAACAGAGTTGGCAAAAAAGATAGGAGTTACAAAAAGTACAATTTATCGTTATGAAAGCAATACATTGTCCCCATCATTAGATAAAGCCATTTTATTAGCACAGATTTTAGATACAACTTTAGATTATCTTGCAGGACTCGACAAAATCCCTACAATTAAGATAGACAATCTATCCGAAGATCAGATAGAATGGTTAAATAATACGATAAAAATTGTACTAAAAAACAGCCCAAATGAAAGGTAAATAATAAGAAGCGTTAATATAGTGACTTAGTAGAAAGAGTTACTTTGTTAACGCTTTTTTATTTTACATGATTATATTTTTGTTAGATATTTTAACTGAATTTTTATAAGTAAAGAAGTTCGTGTAATAACATATTACGCGAACTTTTTAATCAAAATTTTTAAAAGACTAAGGAAAGGAATATTGCTCATAATTGAGAAACAAAGAAGCAAAGAAAATATTGTTTAGAGTACAAATACAACAAAGGTTCGCTGAGGTCAGGGACTATTCTAACGAAGCCGCGCTCCCGCTCCGTTCCAGACGTAGCGGACACTAAATTCGCAACCCTTATTAGGGCTGCTCATTAAGTGCCAACGTCTTCCAAGGGGCTTCTTTTAGAATAGTCCCTGACCTCAACTAGTTTATTGGCTGTTCTATAAGAAGTAATTTCTCTTTCCACAAGAATACCAAATAAATAAGGATTCTAAAATTTCAATTTTTAGATATTAATAAAACACTTTAATTTCATTTTATATCATTAGAAACATTAAATTAACCATTGTAGTCTAAAAAAACTATCATATTTGCTACAGTTTATTTCATATTTCGGATATGAATGATAGGTGGATAGAGTATTTAAGGAATGTGAATGAGATATGGGTGGATTCTGAGGGGAATAGAGAATTTTTAAGAAAGCAAAATATCAGAGTGCCGATTCAGGTATATCCGTTTGGAATCAATCGAAATTATTTTCGGATGGAGGAAAAGGAGATAAGGGATGAGATTAGATTTTTGGTGGTGTTGGAAGATGTAGAGGTGGAGTTTTTAAAAATGATATGTGATTTGGGTGAGAGGATTTTTGGGGGAAGGAAAGTTGTAGTGTTTGTTTATGTCAGAAGGGTTATGGAGGAATATGAGAAGGATAGAATAAAAAGGGTGTTTGAGGGAGAAGATGGGGATTTGATGGTGGGATTTTTTATTAATATGAGGGAACAGGAGCAGGAGAGAGCGGTGTTATATCATTTTGTGGATTGTGTGATTTTTTATGAGATGGGAAGAGGGGGGAAGGGAATGATGTTAGAGGCGGCGGCATGTGGGTTGCCGATTATTATGCCAGAAGGAGAGAGAATGGAAATTTTACAGGAGGGATATTTTTATCATAGGATAGAAGAAATAGAACGGTGTATGAGGGAGATTTTTTGTGGGATAAGGGGAGAGCATGGAAAAAGGATAAGGGAAGAGTATTCTTATGAAAGAATAGCAAAACAGATGGCAGAGAGGTTGAAGGAGTTATGAATAGAAAGAAGATTCTGATTCTCAATCCTTATGTTTTTTCAAAGGGTGGAGGGGAAAAGCATATGTGCTGTTTTTGTAAATTCCTTGAGGAATATTATGAAGGGGAGGTAGAAATTGATATTTTGACTTATGGTTATAAGGATATTGATATTTGGAAGGAAGATTATGTGACAATAGAGGAATTAAATCGACAGTTTGATTTAGATTTAAAGTGTACGAGGTTATATAAGGTGACATTTCAAACTTTTAATCCTCATATTAGGTATTTAGAAGAGGATATTAAGATCAGAAGGATA
Organism: uncultured Lachnospiraceae bacterium; assembly: GCA_910585935.1. Classification (GTDB taxonomy): domain Bacteria; phylum Bacillota; class Clostridia; order Lachnospirales; family Lachnospiraceae; genus MGBC136627. The sequence continues at coordinate 9,488 of CAJUHN010000059.1, forward strand.
TCTAGGAAATATGATATTTTTGTGAATTGGATGTTTTTAAGTAAGCAGATAGGGAAGGCGAAAGTGAATCTTTATGCTTGTATGTTTCCGCCGAAGAAATATCCAAAAACGAGTATTAGACATTTGGGAAAGGGATATCGTTTTTGGGTGGACAGGCAGTTTGAACATCATTATGATGCTTATATTTGTAATTCTGATTATACAAGAAAGTGGCTTTGTAAGGTTTGGAATGTGAAGGGAAAAGATGAGATGATCTATCCGCCTGTGTTTTCTGGAGCTTTTCAGGAGGAGAGATATCAGGAGTGGAAAAAAGAAAATATTATTTTGAGTGTGGGGAGATTTTTTGTTGCTGGTCATAATAAAAAACAGTTAGAATTAGTGAGATTTTTTATAAATCATCAGGAGGAATTAAAGGGATATCAGTATCATTTGGTTGGAAATGTGGCAGAAGATAGTGCAGATAGGGGGTATTTAGAAGAGATTAAAAGGGAAGCGAGGAAGACAGAGAGAATTTATATTCATGAGAATTGTGGGAGAGGAGAGTTGGATTCGCTGTATGAGAGGGCTAAGATTTTCTGGCATGGAACAGGATATCAGGTGGAAGAGGAAAGAGAGCCAGAGAAATTAGAACATTTTGGTATTTCGACGGTAGAAGCGATGGCATATGGCGTTGTTCCTGTTGTGATTAATAAGGGCGGACAGAAGGAGATGATAGAACAGGGAGTTACAGGATATTTGTGGAATACAGAAGAGGAGTGCATAGAAAGGACAAAAAGATTGATACAGGCGGAGAAGATGAGGAAAGAAATGGCCAAGAGGGCAGCGAAAGAGGCGGATAAATATTCTATGGAAATGTTTTTTAAAAGGAATCAAAATCTATTTGAAGGACTTCAGAAAAGAAAAGTACTTAGGAGGTCAAAATGGCGACGATAAAAGATTTGCTTAAGAATCGCAGGATTATTTTACAGCTTGCTTCTAATGATTTTAGGAATAAATTTGCGGGTTCTTATTTGGGGATTTTTTGGGCCTTTGTGCAGCCGATTGTAAATGTAACCGTGTATTGGTTTATTTTTTCAAAAGGGTTAAAAACAGGACCAGAGGGAGATTATCCATTTTTATTATGGTTGATTTCTGGAATATGCCCTTGGTTTTTTTTAAATGATGCACTGAACAGCTCTATAAATTCATTGGTGGAATATAGTTATATTGTAAAAAAGGTGAGATTTAATATCAGTATCATTCCTCTTATTAAAATAATATCTTCTACTTTTGTACATGCTTTTTTTATTTTTATTGTAGTGATTGTATTTCTCATTTATCAGTATCCGATTACTATTTATGCAATACAGACGATTTATTATAGCTTTTGTACTTTATTATTGATCATCGGATTGGTATATTTTGCAGCAGCGATTCATATATTTTTTAGAGATATGAGTCAGATTGTTAGCATTTTACTACAATATTCTATGTGGACAGTTCCTATTATGATAGCAGATCAAAATTTTCCAGCCGTGATGATTCCCCTTTTAAAATATAATCCTTTGTACTATTTGATCCAAGGATATCGAGATTGTTTTATTGATCGTATATGGTTTTGGGAGCGTCCGGGTATGACATTTTATTATTGGGGGATCGTGTTGGCTGCTTTATGGATTGGGAGAGGTACATTTCGCCGATTAAAACCGCATTTTGCTGATGTTTTATAGGGATTTGATAGAAGATGAGCAGAAGAGGATGGAAAACTAGGGAGAAAGAAATGGAAGAATATGCGATTGAAGTGAATCATTTAACGAAAATATATAAATTATATCATAAACAGTCTGATCGTATAAAAGAGGCTTTTAGTATTAGAAAGAAATGCTATCATCAGGACTTTTATGCTCTAAAAGATGTGAATTTTAAGGTAAAACGAGGGGAAGCACTTGGGATTGTAGGAAAAAATGGTTCTGGGAAATCGACGATTCTAAAGATAATCACAGGTGTGCTGCAACAGACAGAGGGGGAAGTGAAATTGAATGGGAGAATCGCTGCGCTTTTAGAGTTGGGAGCAGGATTCAATGGAGAATATAATGGATTTGAAAACATTTATTTGAATGGAACAATTATGGGGTTTACAAGAGAGGAAATGGAGAAAAAAATTCCAGATATTATTGAATTTGCAGATATCGGAGATTTTATTTACCAGCCAGTGAAGACTTATTCTAGTGGAATGTATGTGAGATTGGCTTTTGCTATTGCGATTCATGTCGATCCAGATATTTTAATTATTGATGAGGCGTTATCGGTAGGAGATATTCGTTTTCAAAGAAAATGTTTTCGGAAGATAGAGGAATTTAAAAAAACAAAGACATTTATTTTAGTTTCTCATGATTTAAGCAGCATTACGAAGTTCTGTGACCGCGCGATTTGGTTGAATGAAGGCGTGATGCAATCAGAGGGAAATCCTGCTGAGATCGCAAAAGAGTTTCGAGCTTATATGATTGATGCGAAATTCACAAGTAAGGCGGATAGAGGGCAGATGGAGAAAAAGACAATAGGAGTTGAGCTGGAGGCTATTCCAAAAGATGTGGATATGATGGGAGATGATAAAGCAGAGTTTTTAGGTCTTTTATGTATGGATGCAGAAGGAAATAAGATATCGGTGGCAGATGCGAACAGTAAGATTCAATTATTATTTCAGGCACATATAAAAGAAGAATTGACAGATGCGATTGTGGGTTTCACGTTTAAGGATAAACTGGGAACGATTATTTTTCAATTAAATACTTTTGTGATGAACAAAGAGTTGCATTTAGAAGCGAATAAGACATATTTATTTGAATTTGTATTTACACTGCCTAAACTGGTGGATGGATATTATACTATTTCTCCAGCTATTGCTTCAGGTTCACAGGCGTACCATATACAACATTGTTGGATATTTGATGCGATGGTCATACAAGTTTTAAATAAAAGGGATATTAATCTGGAAGGTTATAATTATATTGATGATGCAGAATTTTATATTTTAGGTGATTGAGAAAGTTAAAAAGGGACGCTGCGGCAAGGAAGTATTCCACCGAAGCCGCGCTTTCGCTCCGTTCCAGACGTAGCGGTACTAAGCGCACAGACCGTAAAGGTCTGTTTGCTAAGTGCCGACGTCTTCCAAGGGGCTTCTTATGGAATACTTTCTTGTCTCCGCTGTTGGTTGGCTATTCTACTTTTTGAAAAGTGAAATTTGCCATAATCTATGAAACTTCTGTGAGGAGATACAGGAAATATATATTCTAAAAGGTTCGTATTTCTATAGAGTTTGGGGTTTTGTAATTATTTATTTTATATTTTATAAAGAGGTGTGATATGGAATTTTCAGGTGAAAGATATTTGCCAGAGATGAATATTGATAGTGAAATAAGCATATTTCATCGTCAGAGATATGAAAGTATTCTTTCTATTTGTGCAGGAAAAAATGTGGTAGATGCTGCATGTGGAGAAGGATATGGTTCTAGTTTTATAGCAGAGAAGGCCGCTTGTGTGATTGGAATCGATATCAGCCATGAAGCGATTGAAAATGCAAAGGGAAAATATCAAAAGGAAAATTTACATTATTATGAGGCTTCTGTGGAACGTATTCCAGTGGAAGATAATTGGGCAGATGTTTTTGTATCCTATGAAACAATAGAACATGTGACAGAGGATATACAGAGAAAATTTCTAAAAGAAATCAGGAGAATATTAAAGAAAGATGGAATTCTCATTATGTCTTCACCAGATAAAAGAAATTATTCTGATATCCCACAGTTTCATAATGAATTTCATGTACATGAGTTATATTTTGAAGAGTTTGATGCTCTATTAAAAAGATATTTTCCGAACAGAAAATATTATTATCAAGGGATGTTTTGCAATTCTTATATTTTTGGAAAGGAACAGGGCATCTCTGGACGAGAGAAAAAATTGATACTGCGAGAGTCAGATCAGACTAGATCGGAATATTTAATTGCTGTGTGTGGAAAGAGAAAAGGAGAAGCGGATATTTCTTCTGTTATCTATGATGCTTCTAATATGTATTATTTACTGAAAGATGAGGTCTTGCAATTAAAAGAAAGGTTAGGAGAACCCGGAAAAATTATTGAACAAAAGGAAAATTATATTGGGGAACAGAGGGAGAAGATTTTAGAGATGGAAAAAGAATTACGAGAAGCGAATGGAGTGATAGAGCAGAAGGAAAATTATATTGGGGAGCAGAGGGAGAAGATTTTAGAGGTGGAGAAAGAGTTACAGGAAGTGAATGGAGTGATAGAGCAGAAGGAAAATTACATCGGGGAACAGAGAGAGAAGATTTTAGAGGTGGAGAAAGAGTTATCAGAAGCGAATGGAGTGATTGGAGAGAAAGAAAATTATATCGAAGAACAGAGAGAAAAAATTTCACAGATAGAAAAACAGTTACAAAAAGAAATGGAATTAGAAAAGAAGCAAGAAAAAGAATATAAACAAAAAGAATTGGATTTTTCATCTCTTGTGAAAGGATTAGAAACAGAATTAGAGGAAACAAAGAAAAGTTTTCATAATAGTATGGTACAACAGGAGAAGTTAAAACGAGAGAAAAAACATTTTGTAAATGCTACGATATTTTTAGGATTAGCACTTTTTATTTTAATTATTATATTTTTTGTAAGAGGTAATAATGCAGATAACAGTTCTGTTTCAGCAAGGGAAGGTCTTGAACTGACAAAGATAGACGAAAATGAAAGTTCTTCAGGAATGTTTATAATAAATACAACAACAGTAGATCATTTTGATGTTATGAGTGATTGGGCAGAAATAGGTATGAATAGTACAGAGGTGTTAAAAGGCTCTTATGATATAGAAACCTTATCAGATGGAAGTAAATTCGCTTGGGTAGAGGCAAATTCTTCTATAGAATTAAAAAATATTCCAGATACTACTCAAATAGAGATTAAGGGCTTTATGCCCTTAGATATTCATCAAAAAGCAGGAATAAATATGGTAGAACTTAAAGTGCTTGTAGATGGAAAGGAAGTACAGTCTTTTTCGTATGAAAAAGACTGTGAGGTTATTATTTTGTTGGAAAAGCAGGAGTTATTAAGTGATAAAGAAGAAGAGTATATTACGATAGAGTTTCAGGCCACTTCTTATGTGAATCAATTTGAACAAGGTATTGCAAATGATAATAGAAATTTATCATGGCGTGTAAACAGTATCTATTTAAAATAATGGAGAGAGGAGAGCGTGTATACAAATACACAAGAAAAGATGAAGAAAATACTTGTTTTAAATCCCTATATTCCCACACTGGGAGGAGGAGAAAAACACATGGGATATCTATGTCAGTTTATAGAACAATATTATCATTATGACCTTCAATTAGATATTCTTGTACACAATTATAATGAAGAAAATATTTATTCTGAGGATTATGTGACCATCGAGAAAATAAATCAGCAGTTTGGATTGGAGTTAAAAAAAACCTATATCAGAAAAGAAAATTTTAATGGTATGCCTCCTGAGATGAAGATGGACGAGTATATCAGTCAGATAACCAAAGAATATGATGTTTTTATTAATTTTATGATTTTCAGCAGGCATGTAGGGAAAGCAAAAGTGAATATTTATCAATGTATGTTTCCTCCTAAAACTTATATGATGCAGCGGCAAAAAGGATTTCTCAATTATTTATATGCAAAGAAAGCAGATTTTATTTTTTCTCATTCTTATCATTGTTTTATCAGCAATTCTGAATATACCAATCATTGGTTCAGTACCTTTTGGAAGATAAAAAATAAAAATTATGTGATTTATCCTCCTGTATTTGAGGACAGTGAGTTAGTAGGGCGCTATAAAGAAGAGAAGAAAAAGAATATTATTATTAGTGTAGGTAGATTTTTTGTGGCATCTCACAGTAAGAAACAATTAGATATGGTGAAATTTTTTGTGAATCATTATGAAGTATTTCAAACTTATGAATATCATTTAGTAGGAGCGATTTCTAGCTATCCGGAAGATATCGCCTATTTAGATGAGATTAAAAAAATAGCTTCTACTGTGAATAATGTTTTTATACATGAAAATTGTCCTTATCTCGAATTAATAGAGTTATATAAACAGGCAAAAATATTTTGGCATGGGACAGGCTATGGAGTGAATGAAAATGTAGAACCAGAAAAAATGGAGCGCTTTGGAATTACAACTGTAGAGGCAATGAGTTTTGGGGCTGTTTCTGTTGTCATCAATAAAGGCGGACAAAAGGAAACAGTGGAAGAGGGAGTAAATGGTTTTCGATGGGATACAGAAGAGGAATGTATTGAAAAGACTTCTCGTTTGATACAAGATGATACATTGAGAAGAAAAATGGCAGGTGTATCGGTGGAGAGGGCGAAAAAATATTCTGTGGAAGCGTTTTATGAAAGAAATAGGCAGGTGTTTCATGAGTTATGTATATGATGTATCTATAATTTTAGTGAATTATAATGGAAAAAAATATTTAGAGGCTTTGTTTGAATCTTTAAAAAGGTTGCGACATGATGATTTCACATTTGAGGTAGTTTTTGAAGATAATGCTTCTACTGATGATTCTGTCGCATTTTTATATGAAAAAGGCTATGACAAGGATTTGAATTTAAATGTGGTGAGAAGTGATGTCAATAGAGGATTTGCTGGTGGAAATAATTTTGGAATCGAGAATAGTAAGGGGAGATATGTGGTCTGTCTGAATAATGACACAGCGGTGGATATTCTATGGCTTCAGGAGTTATATCATATGATTTCACAGAATCCAGAGTATGGAATGGTAAACTCGAAATTAGTGTTTTTCTATGATTTTATAAAGTTGAAATTTCAAACACAAGATAAGATTTTAATACAAAAACAGATAGAAATAAATGGGACAAGCTATCAATTAGATAATAAATTCTGCAAAAATCTTTTATATAACAAAGAGGATATCACCTGTTTTGGACATACAGAAATTTCTGTTCCATTATTATTTGGAACGAATACAAGAGAAATAAAGATTGATATAAAACAATTCAATGAAAAAACGGATTTTATTATGATTGCAGATAAAACTTATCCTATTAAAAATTCTAATATAATATTAAATTTAACATCTGATCAGATAAAAAGATATCAATATACTTTAATTCAAAATGCTGGTTCAGGTGTGACAGAAAATTATGATGGATTTGATATCGGATTTTGTGAATTAGATGGAGAAATGTATCAAAAACCATATGAAATTAACAATGGATGTGGTGCTTCTATTATGATGAGCAGAGAAGACTTTGATAACTGCGGCGGATATGATGAGAGATTTTTTATGTACTATGAAGATACAGATTTATCTTATCGTATCAGAAAACTTGGAAAAAAGATTATGTTTTGTCCTTCTTCTGTTGTACGTCATATACATACGGGAAGCAGTACAGAATGCAATGTCATTTAGTTAAGGCATTGGCGAGGTCGCTCCTTTCAGAGCAAGGTATA
>CAJUHN010000060.1 GCA_910585935.1 uncultured Lachnospiraceae bacterium
CGCTTTCGCTCCGTTCCAGACGTAATGGTACTAAATTCGCAGCTCCTTGCGGAACGGCTCATTAAGTACCAACGTCTTCCAAGGGGTTTCTTTTGGAATACTTCCTTGGCTTAAGCTAGTTTATCGGCAGGGCTAATTTTTTTTGATATGGTGAAAAATATGTGAAAGGGAAAATGATAATCACCTTTCTATATTTATTGTTATCACAAGTTTCACTTTTCAAAAAGCAGAACAGCCAACGAACTAGCGGAGGTAAGGAAGTATTCCAAAAGAAACCCCTTGGAAGACGTTGGTACTTAATGAGCGGTTTCGCAAGAAGCGAAATGGCGAATTTAGTACCGCTACGTCTGGAACGGAGCGAAAGCGCGGTTTCGTTGGAATACTTTCTTGCCGGAGCGCCCCTTTGATTTTAAGTAGGCAATAATAACTAAAAATAATAAAAAAATGCTCAAAATACTTGACAAAAGTTATATATTAGCATATTTTAAATATAAATACTCTTTGCACTGCATGTTATTTATTATACAGTACAAACTGAGCAGGCAGTCAACTATTATTATTTAGATAGCTAAAAAAGATAGTAGTTGATGAAGCCGGGTTGCCAAGTGTAACAACAGATGAAAGTGACATCTGTGGGACAGTAGTTTACTTGTATTGTTCCATGGGTGTTTTTTTATATTTTAAAATGGAATATTTTAACATCTCAAGTGTTATAGGGTTATCTTATTATCTTACAAGAAAAAGAATAAGGGGAGATATTTATGGAGCAAACAAAAATAAAGAAGGCAAATAGGAATGATAAAGATATTGCGATGAGAGTTTCTACAGTCAGTATTATGGTAAATTTATTGTTATCCTTTTTTAAGCTGATGGCAGGAATATTTGGAGCTTCGGGAGCTATGATTTCTGATGCGATTCATTCTGCTTCTGATGTATTTAGTACCTTTATTGTGATGATAGGAGTGACTATTTCTAATAAGAAATCTGACAAAGAACATCCTTATGGACATGAGAGATTGGAATGTGTGGCTTCTATCATTTTAGCAGTTGTATTATTAGCTACTGGAATTGGAATAGGAATGAATGGCATACAAAAGATAATAAGTGATATAGATAATGTTATAGAAGTGCCAAAAAGTATGGCATTGATAGCTGCTATAGTTTCTATTTTAGTAAAAGAATGGATGTATTGGTATACTAGAGCAGCGGCGAAAAAAATCAATTCTGGGGCGTTAATGGCGGATGCATGGCATCACCGTTCCGATGCATTATCTTCTATCGGTGCATTTATCGGTATTTTTGGAGCACGTTTGGGATTTCCTGTTTTAGATCCGATTGCGAGTGTAGTGATTTGTATTTTTATCGGAAAAGCGGCGCTGGATATTTTTAAAGACGCTACTGATAAAATGGTGGATAAATCTTGTGATGAAGAAACCGTAAAGAAAATGAGGAGTTTGATGATGGGGGAAACAGGAGTAAAAGGAATTGATGTATTGCGGACTAGAATGTTTGGAGCAAAGATTTATGTGGATGTGGAAATTTCCGTAGATGAAAATATACTTCTCAAAGAAGCACATGAAATCGCAGAACAAGTGCATGAAGCGATAGAAAAAGCATTTCCTCAAGTGAAACATTGTATGGTTCATGTGAATCCGTTTATGGAAGAAAAAGATATTGTAAATAGAAAGTGATATGCAATTTGATAGACAAAAGATAAAATCATGATATATTTTATATATGGAAAGAAAGGATGAAAGAGAAGAGTGAAAAAGAAAAAATGGATTTTTTGTGTTGGATTAGCTTCTTTTATAGGGTTAGTCGGATGCGGAAAGAAAATGGAAACAAATATAACAGAAACTTTTAGTTCTATAGAAATGATAGAAGAGAATGATAAAAAAGAAGTAAAAATCTTAGAGGAAAATCAAAAGAAATTAGAGGACTTAAATTTTTTAGTGGAAAATTTAGAACAAAAACACAAAAATCTCTATGCGAATATATCAAAAGAAGAATTTGAAGCGGAAAGACAGAAAATCATAGATAAATTTTCTGAACCTATGACAGAAAGTGAATTTTATTATGAGTTGACACATTTGGTTGCTTTGGTTGGGGATAGTCATACATCTGTGGCATTTTCTGATTCAAGATATCAACATTTAAAGGCTTTAGGATTTGCAATAAAGAAATATGATGATGATTGGTATTTGATGATGTTAGAAGAACAAAACCAAAAATATTTAGGATATCAGTTAGTAGCTATTCAAGATGTGGAGATAGAAGAAGTTTATCAAAGGGCGAAATCTATTTGCTCTTATGAAAATGAAGCATGGATGGAGAATCAATTTTCTAATACGATTAATTTTTGGGACGCATTGAAATATTTAGAAATAGTAAAAGAAGAGGACGAAGAAGTAACACTTTTTGTAAGAAAAGATAGAGATAGCGAAATAGAAAATTTTTCTATAAAACCTATGACATATGAAGAAATCATGAGTGCGAATATACTTACAAAATATCCAGAAAAAACGCCACAAATAATAGTACAAGGATTATATAGTGCGAAAGAATTGACACAAGAAGCTTATTATATTCAATATAATCAATGCCAAGAAGCGGAAGATTTGCCCATGAAAGACTTTACAGAATATGTAGAAGAGCAGATTCAGAATAAAGGCTATCAAAAAGTGATTATTGATTTAAGGTATAATTCGGGTGGAAATTCTAATATTTTTGAGGTTATGATAGAAAAAATAAGCGAGTTACAAAAGGAACAACAGTTTGAGGTCTATGTTTTAATAGGAAGCAATACTTTTTCTTCTGCAGTGATTAATGCTTGTCAATTAAAGCAAGAAATAGAAGCTGTATTGGTGGGAAGTCCTACAGGTGGAAATGTAAATGCTTATGGAGAAATCGAATATTTTCAACTGCCAAATCTTCCAGTGACTGTTTGGTATTCTACAAAATATTTTGAATTAATAGTAGGGTACGAAAAGGATTCTCTTTATCCAGATATTATAGTTTCTACTACATTTGAAGATTATATAAATGGAATAGATAGAGAAATACAAACTATTTTAGAATTGGAATAAAAAAATATAAAGGGGGATAGATATTCAAATGAATCAACAGCTATTAAATAAATTGGATAATTATTTAGATGAAGTAATTGATAATCAGGAAATTCCAGGTTCTATTATTTCGATAGGAATAGGAGAGAATAATATTTTTCAAAAATTCTACGGATATCAACAATTAATTCCAAATAAAATTAAAATGGAAATGAATACAATTTTTGATTTAGCATCTTTAACAAAAGTAGTATCCACATGGTCTAGTGTCATGATATTGATTCAAGAAAAACAAATATCTTTAGATAATAAACTAGGAGATTTCTATAGCTGCAAATTAGATGAAAGTGTAAAGAATATTACTATTCAAAATCTACTAACCCATACATCGGGATTATCAGAATCTACATTTCTTAAACAATATGGTAATGATAAAAAAAGTATATTATTAAATCTTTTGATGGAAAAAACTAAGTATCCAAAAGAAACACAAGTAGTTTATAGTAATAAGGGTTTTTTTATCTTAGGAGATATAGTAGAAGTCGTTTCTGGACAGAAATTAGAAGATTATGTAACAAAAAAGGTATGGAAACCTTTAGGAATGAATCATACCTTATATAATCCTACCGAATATGATAATATTGCAGCAACAGAGTATATAAAAGAAAAAAATTTAGTAAAAAGGGGAATTGTGCATGATGAAAATGCGGAATTTATTGGAGGCGTTTCCGGACATGCAGGAGTATTTTCTAATATACAAGATTTAAACAATTTTTGTAACATGATTGTTTCTAAAGATTCAAGCGTGTTACAACCATCAATCATTGAAATATCATTTAAAAATTATACCATAGGAATGAACGAAAATAGAGGTTTGGCATGGAATTTAAATTATGATACGATATATAGAAACTATATTGTTGAACATTTAGGATTTACAGGGACTGGTATATGGATTGATCCAATAGAAGGTATGTACGTAATTTTGCTTACGAATAGAGTACATCCAACAAGAGAAAACACAAATATACAAAATATACGAAAAAATGTAAAAGAAATTGTATTTGGAAAATGAGTTAACAAAAATATTTAATTCAACAAATTAAATCAAATAACAATACAATATATGAAAATCGTTGAAATGATAAGGAAATATAGGGTGTGGTTTCTATATTCTATATAAGGCATAATCCCATTAAGAAAGAGTATGTAGAGATGGTGAAGCAGATTGTAGAAAGTGGGGAGAAAAATGATGAAAACGCTGAATGATTATATGGCAATGTCCTATCGAATGGAGATTGTAGAAGACAAGGATGAAGAAGGCTTTGTAGTTTCCTATCCAGATCTTCCAGGATGTATTACTTGCGGTGAAACTATAGAATCAGCAGTATCTAATGCACAAGATGCAAAAAGAGTATGGATTGAAGCAGCACTTGAAGAAGAAATTCCGATTTTTGAACCAGATAACTTGGAAGACTATTCAGGTCAATTTAAATTAAGAATACCTCGTAGCTTGCATAGATTGTTAGCAGAACATTCTAAAAAAGAAGGAATTAGTATGAAGCAATATTGTGTATATTTGCTTTCTAGGAATGATGCGATCTATTCAAAATAAGGAGTATGTCAAAAAGCCTAAAATAAACGACAATCCAAAATTAGAAATCCATAATAAATAATGTAATTGAAGTAAAAATGAGCATTAAACAAAAAATTAGACAAAAATAGTTAATAATAATGAAGAATACACCAAGTTTAATAAATACTATGTGTAATGTAAAATTTAAGGGAAACATTAGAAATAAATTTGCATAGACAAGGAAGTTTTCCAAGGCGGTTTTTTGGAATACTTCTTTGTCTATGCTAGTATCAAGGGAAGATTTATAGTAAAATAGAAAGCAATAATTTGAAACGATAATTAACGAAAACTATTTTCTACAATACCCGGCAGAAGAGTATAAATAGAACAGCCGATTTCCTTCTCAAATAATGCTTTTATCTCTAAAGTTTTTTTCCATCTGTCTATTGTTGCTGGATGGATGCCATATCGAATTGTTACGTCTACAAATCTTTTTTCTAAAAGACAAAAGCCTGTTGGCATAGCTAAAGCGTCACATAACTGCACTAAACGGTCGTAATCATCATAGACAGCATCTGCGATAAACTTTTTCATAAATAAGTAATCATCATCACTTATATCAAATTTGCCGATAGAAGTGTTAATATCTTGTATCATAAAGGAATGAGAAATACATATCTGTGCTGCTTTTTCCCATTCACGTTCCATACAATAGCGGTATCCATCTATCAAATGTTTTTCTGAACTCACTCCAGCATAACGTCCAATATCATGTAATAGTCCGAAAATGTAAGCTAAATCAGCAGATAATTGGTTACAGCGTAATGCGATATTTTTACAGGCTTCTGCCACATAGCGAGAATGATCTACCCAAGCTCCCGGATTGGCTTCTGACGCTTCTTTTAGCGCCTGTTCTGCAGTCTGTATATTTAATTCCATCTTTTCTCCTTTTAATCAAAAAATTTCCTTAAGTTTTCAATTAATAGATTATTTATTTTCTCCCGACATATTTATTTCAGGAAGCCATGCACCGCTATTATCAAATGTATAAGAAACATTATCAATCATGCACATTCCTGTATACATATAACCATCTTCTGAATCTAGATAATACCAACTAGGACCATCTAATAACCAACCAGTTTGCATAAAGCCATTTTGATCAAAATGATACCACTTGCCGTCTATCTTTTCCCAAGCATTTATGGAATAACCAGAATCTTTATGAATATATTGCCAACGACCATTTGTTTCGATCCAATCTCCGGGAATAGTTTGAACACTTCCTAAAATACGAATCGCGCGATAATTAGCTCCATAGCCAAATTGGTCAAGAGGATAGTTTAAACGGTCATTCGTATGACCACAAGTTAAAATCTGGGATAAAGAATTGCTTAACCCTAGATTATCTACATAACTCACAAAAACAGTATGGTCAAACTCGCCATTATTTTGGAAATCCACTTGAATAATATCTCCCGGTTGAGCAGTATGTACATCAATTTCAATTCCATATAATCCCGGGTTAGACTCTGAACCAGCTATTACATGATTATAAAAGCGATTTGTACTTGTCCAGCTCCAATTCTTTCCAGTATCTTCCCTAACAGAAGTATGATACCATGAGCGAGGTCCTGTGATCCCCATATCCACCATAGGCTCAGTTTTGCTATTAGGGTCATTTGGATTACCGCCTAATCCTACATAAATACATTGAGAACCGAAGTTTGCACAATCACCGCCTCTTCCAGCATAACTAGGAAAACTGGGATTATAAGATAAAGCATAAGTCTGAGCATAAGAAACAGCGAGATCTGCATTGACGGCAGTTTCTGGAATCTCTCCATAATAAGTACCTCTTCCAACATTATCCTGATAGAGATTAGCAAAAGCAGAATCTAATTGAAGAGATACATTCACAGAATCAGAATAATGATAATAGCGAGTATAGAAACCTTCTCCACAATAGATTTTGTCAATGAGCCATGAACCATGATTCACAAAAGTGAGTGTATAAGAATTATTCCAGCCAGAATTTACTGTCTTTCCTATTTCATTATAGATAACCTGTTCATCTACTTTTACAGTAGCTGTATTGTTTTTGATAGAAATACTTCTTATTTGAAAATTATAAATATAATTTTCGATTTGTTTTGCGCGCACACGATAAGATTCATTAAAAAATGCCATGCGATTGAGAAAGAAATCAATCGAATAGTTATGAGAGGAGAATAAACCAGCAAAACGAGTATTATAGAAATCTAAAATATCTAACCGATTTAAACTGTACATATCTGTTCCATCTGTGTAACAGTCATTTTTAGCAGAAAAAAAGCGGTTTGTCACATCTGTAATAGCAGCTGTATCAGAAACATTATCTGCTTTTACAGGAATCAGCGGCAAAAAAAATAATAAAACAATAATAAAAATGCTTATCCAATGTTTTTTCTGTTTTAGTTTCATGCGTTTTTCCTTTCTTTTTCGTTTTGTATACTTTCACAAACTAATTTTAACATTCCAAGAATCTTTCATCAATAAAAAATTTTTTACAATTTTATGAAGAGAAAAGGGGTTATTTTTTGTTACTGTTAAATAAAGAAAATAAGTTATCCTTATAGAACGCGCTCCCGCTCCGTTCCAGACGTAACGGACACTAAATTCTCGGCGCGTGACACATCGCTCATTAAGTGCCGACGTCTTCCAAGGGTTTTCTAAGGATAACTTATTTTCTTTGCCAACTGTATGGCTATTCTACTCATGCCCTTCCAGATTGAAATGAATAAAGGAAGATTTGATACTCTTATATATACTTGAAGTGTTGTTTTGCAGAAATAAATTTAGGTGAAAAAAATATATATGTAATCCGTGCCAAAAAGTAACGCCTGAGAAATACTATGTTCTAGAAGACCCTTGGAAGACGTTGGCACTTAATGAGCAGTTCCGCAAGAAGCGGGGCTGCGAATTTAGTACCATTACGTCTGGAACGGAGCGAGAGCGCGTCTTCAAGGGCATAGTATTTCTCAGGCGTGAACCATTGTCTAAAACTTTCAAACAGATACAGACGGTTGAATCATAAGGACAGAAAGTAAATATTATAGTCGATTTTTTTTGGACATTGTGTTATTATAAAAACTAGCATGACTGAAAATATAGATGAAAAAACAAAAATTTTGTATTAAATGATTTTTATGGATTTTATTCTTTATAGATATACAAGAAGATAGAGAAAACGGAGGAGATAGAGTGGTGAAAAAAAACAAAGGAAAAAATTGGAGGAAATATTTCATTCTTATTTTATCCCTATTATTCGTGTTTTTGCTAAGTGGATGTGTAAATAAAAAAGAAGGAAAAAAAGAAACAGGTCTGACGAGGAAGATTACAAAAGAGGAAGAAGAGAATATCACAGAAGATATAAAACAGGTGATAGCTATTTTAAAAGAATATACAACACAAACGGAGATTTTAGATGCTTTAGCACAAGAGGATTATCTTGCAGTAGATAGATGGAATACACAAAACTTAAGAAATGAACAAAAAGCAGAAGAGTTTTGTGAAAATTTGAAATTAGGAGTAGAAGATAAGATTGTACTTTATCAAATTTGTGAAGAACAATTATTAATACGATTAGAACTTCAGGCGTTAGAGCAGAAATTGGGAATTACTAGAACCGTCGCGCAATGGGAAGAAACAGGAGATTTTCAGATTACAGCGATAGAGAGATTTCAAGCTGATAGTTGGAAATATACACAAAAAGGGTATTTATTTTATAAAAGGAATGTTCCTTCTGGTTTTGATGGACCAAATGGAATAGAAGCGATTCGGATAAAACCATTAGAAGAAGAATTGCGTCAGATGTGTCAGCTTTATATAGCGCCGATTGGATATGAAAATCAAAATTTATTTTTAATAAATTGGACAGAAAAGGATGTATCACAAATTAATGTTATGGATTTATATGAATATTTATATAAAAATGACAGAAAGCAAATTATTTATCAAG
The DNA here is from genome assembly GCA_910585935.1 of uncultured Lachnospiraceae bacterium. Taxonomy (GTDB): domain Bacteria; phylum Bacillota; class Clostridia; order Lachnospirales; family Lachnospiraceae; genus MGBC136627. The sequence goes on from CAJUHN010000060.1 coordinate 8,642, forward strand.
AGAATTATCCAGATGGTATTCCAGAACAGGAATTTGAACAGACAGTAACAAATTATTTTGCCATTTCTGACGAAGCGATAAAACAATGGGCGGACTATGACGAAGAAAGAAAAGTGTATCATTGGAGGGAAAGAGGTATGATGGATTATACGCTTTCCTCTTATCCGATACCAGAAGTTGTGGCTTATCAAAAAAATGCAGATAATACATTGACATTAACAATAGATGCTGTTTGGGCAGAACGTGATACAGATAAAGCTTTTACACATCTAGTGACTATCCGAATATTAAATGATGGGAAATTTCAGTATGTGGGGAATCAGATACTAGAATCAAAAGAAAATGAATATCCAGTTTATATCGCAGGATATTTGAATGAGAGGGGAAAGGGAGAAGGAAATAGAATTACTTATTCTAAAAATATATTAGAATCAAAAGAGAAAAAAGAGATAAAAGAAAACGTCAAAATTCTTTTAGAAAATATGATCGAAAATGAAATAGAAAATCTGGTTATTAGAATGGAAGAGGCAGGGGAAATTGCAATATCAGAAGACCGAAATATGGTTAATTATCAAAAAGTAGTATCTTTTTATGAACAAGTAAAACAGGGAAAGGATATACAAATTATTTTATATGAAATAGAACAAAACGGAATGATAACAGTTCAGATTTTTACGAATAGAAATAATAAAATGCAAAGGTGGAGCATCTCGGCAGTTTTAAAAGATAGAAAATGGGAATTACAAGAGAGAGGTATTTTTGACATTGATAAAATGAGATTAACACAGAAAGGATATTTGATTTATCATATAGAAGGAGCAGAAGTGATTGGAAATACTTCTGCTTATTATGGGATTCGTGTATTGCCTTTATCAGAAGAGTGTAGAACAATGAAAGAGATGTATTTTAAAGATTTTTCTTATTTAGAAAATGATATGTTATTATTGAATTGGAAAGAAGAGAATCTAAAAGAACTGCATTTTACAGAAATTTTTGAATATTTATATCAACTAGATACACAGATGGTATTTCAGCCTGAGAAAGATGGTATTCCAGCAGAATTATTAGAAAATATTATTTTAAAATATTTTCCTATCACTGTAGAAGAATTGAGAAGTAAACCAGAATATAAACCAGAAACAAACACGTATGATTGGAAAATGTGTACAACAACAGAATTTTTCCCTCCTGTGCCAGAAGTAATCCATGTAGAGAAAAGAAAAGATGGGTGTCTTATTTTACAAATAGATGCTGTTTGGATTGATCGAGATACAGATTGTGCTTTTCAGAATACCGTGGTTATCAAACCTAAAAAAGAAGGAGGATTTTTCTTTATAGAAAATATGGTAGAAGCAAAAGAAATGAAAGTGCCAGATTATATTCCAAGATAAAACAATAGAAAAGAAAATAGAGAATAGATTAACAAAAAAAGAAATGATTTCAAGATAAAATTTATCAGGAAATCATTTCTTTTTTGTATAGAAGGTCATAGGAAAATTAGTTGTTGCCACAATATACGCCCTACGCAGTTAGTAGGGAAGAAAGTAATTCCCCTACTCGATTAAATATTGAGAAAATGGAAATACTAAAAGATAAAATAGAAAGATGGAATGGGAGAATAGGTAGAATGAAGTCGATTTGGAGTATAACAGCGAATCATTTCAAGGCAGAAAAACCAAAAGAAAAAAAAGCAGAGGTAATTGTGATAGGTGCAGGCATGGCAGGAGTGTTAACTGCATATTTTTTAAAACAGGCAGGAATTTCTGTTATGATTTTAGAGGCAAATGGAGTGGGAAGTGGGCAGACAAAAAATACAACAGCAAAAGTAACAGCACAGCATGGAGATATTTATCATAAATTAATAGAAAACTTTGGTTGGGAAAAAGCCAGACAATACGCAGATGCGAACAGAATCGCTTTAGATCAATATAAAAGACTGATAAAAGATTTGTGTATAGAATGTAACTTTGAAATTATGCCTTCTTACCTTTATAGTTTAAAAGAAGAAGAGATTTTAGAAAAAGAAGCAATCTGCAGCAGAAATTTAGGACTAGATACCTTTTATACCACAAAAACAACTTTGCCATTCACTGTAAAAAGTGCCGTGAAGATGGAAAGGCAGGCGCAATTTCATCCTCTTCGCTTTTTATATACTTTAGCAGATAATTTGCCTGTCTATGAACATACAAAAGTGATAAAGATAAAAGATAAAAAGATCTGGACAGATCAGGGAGAATTTTATGGGGATAAGATCATTTTCACTTCTCATTATCCATTTTTGAACTTTCCCGGACTATATTTTACCAAAATACATCAAGAGAGAAGTTATTTAAGCGCTTGGAAAACAGATTATCCATTAGATGGAATGTATTATGGAATTGATGAAGATGGTCTGTCTTTTCGGAAATTTCAAAATATGTTATTAATTGGTGGCGCATCTCATCGGACAGGAGAAAATACATCAGGAGGAAATTATGACAGATTAAAACAAGCAGGAAAGACATATTTTCCAACAAGTAGTTTACAGATGCTTTGGTCAGCACAGGATTGCATTACTTTAGATGAGATACCCTATATTGGAAAATATAGCAGACTTTATTCTAACTGGTATGTTGCAACAGGATTTAAAAAATGGGGAATGTCTTTTTCCATGATAGCAGCTAGGTTATTATCTGACCAAATTATGGGAGTTCCAAATCCTTATGCTTCTATATTCTCACCACAGAGATTTTCTCTAAAAGCGGAAAAAGAAAAGATAAAAGAAGGCTGTTATTCTATAAAAAATTTATGGAAAGAATTTATGACAGTTCCTAAAAATGTATTTGAATCGCTTGCACCCGGACAAGGAGGTGTGGTGCGCTATCAAGGAAAAAAGGTAGGAGCATTTAAAGATAAAAATGGAGAGGTTTATCTGGTATCCACAAAATGTCCTCATTTAGGATGTCAAATGGCGTGGAATCCAGAAGAACTCACATGGGATTGTCCTTGTCATGGTTCTAGATTTGATTATAAGGGCAATTTACTTAATAATCCCTCAAAAAAATCTATTTCTTGGAGAGGGGAAAAAGAATTGATAAATGGAGGAAAAGATAGATGAAAGAATTTTTTGAAGGTTGGTATTTAAAACATCAAATAGGAAATAGAGTTATTTGCTTTATTCCTTCTTTTCATTTTGATAAAAAAGGAAAAGTAAGAGGATCTTTACAAGTATTAACAGAGAATGGAGCAGGACAAAAAATATATGAAAGAGATGACTGCGGCAGAAAAAAAGACAAATTTTCTATAAAAATGGAAGATAATTTATTCACAGAACAGGGAATCCAGATTTTTTTCCAGACAGAGGAAATAAGCGTACAAGGAAAATTAAAATATGAAAAGTGGACACCTCTAAAAACAGATATCATGGGAACTTTCCGCTACCTGCCTTTTTTACAATGCAGACATGGAATATTGAGTATGTACCATAGATTAAAAGGAAGTCTTCTTATAAATGGAGAAAAAGTAGACTTCACAAATGGAGTAGGATATATCGAAAAAGATTGTGGATCTTCTTTTCCCGATTCGTATTTTTGGACACAATGTAATGGGTTAGAAGGAAAAACAGAAAACAGTATCTGCGTCTGCGCCGCAGATGTTCCCCTTTATGGAACTTCTATTACAGGCTGCATCGGTGCTATCCTTTATGAAGGAAAAGAATATCGTTTCGCCACTTATTTAGGAGCAAAGGTCATAAAATATAGTGAAGAGGAAATTATTTTAAAACAGGGAAAATGTTTTCTTATCATAGAAGTATTAGAAAAACAGGGACAAATACTAACCATACCTAAGAAAGGAATGATGAGTGGCATGGTCAGAGAGAGTCCAATAAGCAAAGTGAAATATCAATTTTGGATGAATAAAAAGTTAATCTTTGATTATACCAGCATACAGGCAGCGGTGGAATACAAAAAAGCTCCACTTTGCGACAGCATATGCATAAACGCAGTACAAGCCAGTATGTTATAAAAAATACAGGTATTTCATAAATTCTAATAGAACTCTTGTCAGATACCACATATCAAACCCATGACCTTTCGATCATAGGCAGTTGACAGAATAAAAGCAGATTTTCCCATTATTAAACTTTTTCACCATAAAATTGACAGAAATTATAAAAAATCTGTTCACCAGTTTTTTCCCATGTCATTCCTTTTATTTTAGCAATATACGCAATAGAATTAGAAAGCGCTTTTGCGATAGAGAAATCATTTTCCTGACTCTGACCTCTTTCCTTCGCTGCCCAAAGAAGAGCATCCCACCCATCGGTTTCTACCAAAAGCCGTTTTATATCTATTGTTTTTACTACATTTTGGACTGTTGTATTCCACCCCACATCTGAACCTATGGTAAAATAACAGTCCTTTTTTTTATATTGTTCTAAATAGTTATCACAAGAATACCAATGCACTAAAAAAGGGATAGAATAGGATTTTATACAAGAAAAGACTTCTTTTTCCTGTCCCTTTGTATGAAGAACAACTGGAATATTGCGCTTCCTAGCGAGTTCTAACTGAGCAACAAAAATTTCTCTCTGTAGGGAAAGAGGAACATCACACCAAACAGAATCCATTCCAATTTCTCCTATCACCGAAACCTTCTCTAAATAAGGCATCAGTTCATCTAAAGAAAGTTTTTGACTGTTCCAAGGATGTAAACCATAAGTAGAAATAAATAGAGAAGACTCTTTTTTTAACACTTCTATCCTTTCACACTCTTCTTTCGTTGTGCCAGAAAGAGCCGTTTTGATATACTTATTTTTTCTCTCCTCTATTTCTTCCAAATTACAAAGATGTGCATGTCCATCACAAAGTAACACCATATTTCCTCCTTTTTAACACCAGTCCAGCTCTTTTTCTGCGGTTATTTTTTGTAGTTATCAAACTTCTTTCTCTTTTTAGACAGACTCATTTTCAAAAAGTAGAACCCCTCACAACCTAGCGAAGACAAGGCATGATTCTATAAGAAGCCCCTTGGAAGACGTCAGCACTTAGCAAACAGACCTTTATGGTCTGTGCGCTTAGTACCGCTACGTCTGGAACGGAGCGAAAGCGCGGCTTCGTTAGAACATGCCTTGCCGCAGCGCCCCTTTGACTATTAAATCTGAACTATCCCATTTTTCTCATTTATTTTCTTTTATAAATTGATAAATATTCGTTCTGAGTTCTCCCTGTTCATAAAGCCATTCTCGTGTTCGCAGCGGTTCTTCTATCGTAATTATTTTCGTAATAGAAGAAGGATTTCCACCTAATATAAAAATACGGTCAGATAAGTAAATCGCTTCATCAATATCATGTGTTACGAAAAGAGTGGTTTTATTTAATTGTTCTTTCATAGAAACCAGCCAATCTTGCATATCTGTTCTAGTAATCACATCTAATGCACCAAAAGGTTCATCTAATAACAAAATATCTGATTCACAAAGAGCAGTTCTTAAAAAAGCAGCTCTTTGCCTCATACCACCAGAAAGAGCAGAGGGATAAACATTTTCATAACCTTCCAGCCCAAAAATCGGAAAATTAGCCAGCGCTTGCTTTCTCACATCTTCCTCTTTATGATGAATCTTCCCATATAGACAGACATTTTCTAAGATAGTCTTCCAAGGGAAAAGTAAATCATTTTGAGGCATATAAGAAAAATGAGTGGAAATACCATAAATTTGCTGTTCATCTACATAAATTTTTCCTTTTTGAGGTACTAAAATTCCAGCTAGTATATTTAAAATAGTAGATTTGCCACATCCAGAAGGTCCTACAATACTCACAAATTCACCTTGATTCACTTGAAAAGATAATCCGCAAAATATGTTTTTGGTTGAATAAGAAAAAGATAATTGTTCCATTTTTAATTTCATAATAATATTTTCCTTTTTATAAAGTAAATCTCTGATTTATTGCGGCAAAAATTCATTTGTATAACAAGAAGAAGCAGGAATTTTTTGATGAATCACACCATATTCTACCATAAAATCTGTATAATTGTCCCAGACCTCATCTTTCATAATCCCCCATTGAACAGTATCTTCTTTATATTTAGAGGATAAGAAATTTTGAGATTTTTTTAGCATTTCTACATCATAATCAGGTGCGAATTTATTCAGGATTTCTGCGCTTTTTTCAGGATTTTTAATCGCATAATCATATCCTTTTTCGGTAGCAGATAAAAATTTACGGATGATATCAGGATTTTTTTCTATCATCGTATTATTTGTAATAATAATAGGAGTATAATAATCTAGACGAGAATCTAATTGTCTGAGTTCCATATAATTTAATGGAAAATTATTCATGGATGCTTTCACATTATCCCATCCTTCAAAGAACCACATAATATCCACTTTATCCTTTAAAGCTTCAAAGCCTGCTCCATCAGAGATGATAATATTCAATTTAGAAAAATCTGCTTGTACACCATTCATTACCGCCTTTATCACAGCTTCTTCTCCCGGTCCGCCCCAGCCTGCATAAGTTTTCCCTTCAAAATCTTTTACAGAAACGATTCCTTTTTCCTTATAAGAGGCAAAACCAGAAGTATTATGTTGAATAATAGTCGCAACTGCTTTAATTGGAAGAGGATCTTCTGAGGTGAGTGCAATGGTGACATCTTCTTGATAACTGATTCCAAAATCTCCTTTTCCTGCTGCAATTAAAGAGGCAGTAGCTCCATCTGTAGGCTCTATAATTTTCACATTTAGACCTTCTTCTTCATAATATCCCTTTTCTAACGCAACATACATACCTGTATGATTTGTATTTGCCACATAATCTAAAATAACAGTGATATCCTCTAAACGTGCTTCTGTTTTGCTGTCATCTGTCGTTTTTTTGAGTTGTATATTAGAATCGCTTTCCGTTATCTTATTTGTATCTTCTTTACTGCATCCTGTGAGAAGTAAAGTCAAAATTCCTCCCAAGGCAATCACTTTTTTTAAATTTTTTTTCATTTTCGTTTTATCCTTTCTGAGTTAGTATCTTCTTTTTTAGAATATGGAATGGAATGTTTTTGAATAATACTGACTATCCCATTCATAAATAAACTGAGCAATACAATCATAATGACACAAGCAAATACCTTATCTAACATATATCCATTTTTGACTTTCAGCATATAATACCCAAGTCCTTTTTGAGAAGCGATCCATTCTCCTACTACTGCACCAGAAATACTATAGGTAGCAGCAACTCTAAGACCAGAGAAAAGAGAGGGAAGAGAAGCTGGAAGTTTTACTAAAGTATAGATTTGATATTTTTTTGCTCCATATGATTTCACTAGATTAATATAATTTTTGTCCAATTCTGCCATTCCATCAGTAAAATTGACAACAATAGGGAAAAAGCACATCAAAACAACCGTGAGAACTTTAGGAGCTAACCCAAAACCTAAATAAATAATAAAGATAGGAGCTAATACAATCACAGGAATGGTCTGTGTGACAACTAAAATAGGATATAAACAACTCTTTATCATAGTAAAAGCATCCATAAGAATACCTAAAAAAATTCCAAGGAATAAAGCGATAAAAATTCCTAAAAAAGCTTCCATTACTGTGATAGAACTATGTTGTAATAAAATAGAGAACTCTTGAAAAAAAGTTTTTGTTATCTTGATAGGAGAAGGTAAAATGTAGAGTGGAATATCAAATAATGTTACAAGGAGTTCCCATAAAAGCAAAAGTCCTAACATAACGCCGATAGGAAAGATTTTTTTTCGTAGCTGCAAAGAACTGCCTCCTTTCTTAAAAATCGAGTGAGAAAATGTATCTCTCTACTCGCTACGCAAGTATAAGTTTGCGTCAGTAATTATTTTTTTATTATGCATAAAAAAAACCATGTCATGGATTACCATGACACGGCTTCGTATAACTTTAGTATAAATAGTATTTCCTACGTCGGCATTATCCGAATCAGGTATAAGGGTCGAAATTCTCAATTTCCTCTCAGACCGTTTACGGCCTCCCCAATATGAAATTTTTAAAAGTCTGCTTTTTCCAGATAATATTATCTATTAAAATAGAAAAAAATGCAAGTACTTTTTTTATTTTTAATAAAAAGTTGTTGCAGTTCAGTCTATTTGAGCCTCAAAGGTTCGCTCCGGCAAGGAAGTATTCCAGCGAAACCGCGCTCTCGCTCCGTTCCAGACGTAGCGGATACTAAATTCGCAAATCCCGCTTCTTGCGGGTTTGCTTATTAAGTACCAACGT
>CAJUHN010000061.1 GCA_910585935.1 uncultured Lachnospiraceae bacterium
TGGAACGGAGCGAAAGCGCGGCTTCGCTGGAATACTTCCTTGCCGGAGCGTCCCCTTTTGACCTTCGCAATCACCTACTTAAAATATAACTAAATTTGTGCTATCTATTTAGATTCTTTTATCATCAACTATAAAACCCTGCTACCTCATAACGTGCTTTACATTCTATGCAAAGCTGCAATAGAATCCGCAATAAATTTATCTGTAGTTATCTTCCATTCTTCCACCTTTTCTAAACCTATCCTACGTGCCTGATCAATAAAAGCCCCTATTCGTTCTGTCTGCTCTTGTTTTGTTCCATATTTTAACACGATACCTGCATATAGCAGCGGAAGCCTCGCTGTATAGACTCGATATGCTGCATCTTCATCTTCTTTTACTGCCTCTAGTGCCTGTTCAAATAATTGTTCATATTTTTTGTAATTTTCAGCGGAAAGATAAGAGTTTCTTCCATCTTCTGGTCCGCCAAATATATTTAATCTTTTTTCTGTATTCTCTCTATGAATAGTTTCTATATAAGTTTTTATATAGGGAGCTGCCTGATGATAGTACCCTGTCAAAAAATCATCTAAAATATCTTCATATTCCAACTGCGGATTCCACATAAGTTTTGCTAAAAGATATCCTCTCAGTTCATAAAATTCCCCGCCTATTTCCCGATTGCATTGAGAAAATAGTGATGTCACATTATTTTCTACAAAAAATCGAATATTCGGCGCTAAAACTTCCAGATTCGGAAATGGACTCACAAGGTTACGAAATTGGATGCAATAATCCCATAAAAATACATTTTTACAAATTTCCTTCCAAGCTAACAATTCCTGTTTGCTCTCTTTTGACCGCTCATCTATTTCAATCGGTGCTCCCCTATTCGCCTCAATATTACACAATAAAATATGAACATTTTCTCTGGGGCGTGTGATTTTAGGTACTTTTCTAGTATACCAATATGCTAATGTGGATATTATTTTATCTGGAAAATGCTCTGCCACTTGATTCACGAAATTTAATACAGAACCCATAGGGGATTCATCTATCTCATCTTGCGCTTTACAGGCTTCACACTGGCAATATACATTATTATCATTTTGGCTCACTGACCAATAAAGTGCCTTGGGCTTTTTCTTGATCTCTTTTTTTAAATTTTCTACGACGACATTTAACACTTCAGGATTTGATAAGCATAATTGACCATCTTCCCTGACTCTCTCTCCATTTCTGAAAGAAAAGTATTCTGGATGTTTTTCATAATAGATATCTGCTGGACATAAATCCTTAAACGAATGGCAAAAAAAGCCCCATACTTCTTTTTTATATTCTGGCGAACTCATCTTATGCTTTTCACAAAACTCTGGTTCTTTATAATCATAATATAAAATTTCACGAAATTGTAATGGAGGTGTATAGGAATAATCTTCAAAGCACACCTTTAAATTGGCATCAAATGGTATTTTTTCGCAATCTGGTGTATAATAACGACATCCTATAATTCTTTCTAGAAAATCATATACCGCAAATACCATTGTTTCCTCTGTTTTTGCTTCTATCACAATATTTTCATTCTCAATATAATATGAGAAGCCATCTATTCCATGATCTTGTGTTTTTAATATAATCGCTGGTGTTATACTTTTTACTGTACAAATAGAAAACTCTGCTCCTGTTATTTTCTTTAAATAATTCTTTAAAATATCAGCAGGACGCTTTTTTTCGTCCCGTAAAATGACCATTTTCGCTTTTCTATTTTCAGCCATAACAACAGATTTGATACCATTCATCTGTCTTTCCTCCTAATATTTCACTTTGCCCAGCTCTGCTATGAAACTTATTCGAGCAATTTATCTTCCTGCCTTCTGTGTTAAATAGCAGGAGATTCTTTCAATTTTTCCTGACTGATCGCGATCATACGCCATATTTCCTCATGTGGATTAGCTATTACAGCATGTGCTGCTAAAGGTTTGATAGCATTTTTCGCTGCCGCTTCTACTGCTTGTGTCACTGCTGCCACATCACCTTGCACAACCACTGTGACTAGCCTACCTCCCATTTTCCTTTCCCATGTGACAAATTCTACCTCTGCTGTTTTGCACATGGTATCCAGTGCGTAAATAGCTGCTGCCACAGTGGGAATTTCAATAAATCCCAATGATTTCATAGATTCTTTCCTTTCCTAATGAAGCAGACCTCAAAGTATCATGACATGAACTACCTGTTTCATTTATTTTATAGTAGGAAGGATTTTCTCCACATCTACATGTGGTCTTGGAATCACATGAACAGCTACTAATTCTCCTAATTTTGTAGCTGCACTAGCACCAGCTTCTGTAGCTGCCTTCACTGCTCCCACATCACCGCGCACCATAACACTTACCAAACCAGAACCTATCTTTTCTGTGCCCACTAAAGTTACTTCTGCAGATTTCACCATCGCATCTGCTGCCTCTATCGCTGCTACTAAACCTCTAGTTTCTATCATTCCTAATGCTTCTTGTGCCATTTTTTACCTCATTTCTGCGCTGCTTTTCTCTATTACAAATCTGTGATAGCAGCGCAGACACAAACTTGTCCAGTGAAAAAATTTTTCCTTTTTATTTTCTAGTTTCAATTTTTATCTAACCCACTCAAATGCAGCATTTTTTCCGTTCCTTCTTCTGGATTCGGAATGATATATTCGGATACGACATCTGTTATGGTCTTTGCCGCTTCCTTCGCTGCCTCTACAGCCGCCTGCACATCAGGTATACTTCCTCTGAATTTTACGGTCACTAATAAAGGAACTGGTAAAGTTTCCGCTTTAGCAGGTTTATTTTTATCAAACCGTTCCAATGTAACATTTGCCGCTTTGCAGCCTGCATCTGCCGCTACAAATGCCGCTGTTAAACCGAATACTTCAATAATTCCCACTGCTTTTGCCATAATTTAACCTATCTTTCTGCTTATTTATTTACAATCGCTATTTTTAAACCTTCCATCTTAAGATTTGTAACAAATCCTTCATTTATCTGTTCTAATGGGAATTTATGTGTGATTAACTTCTCCATCGGAAGCCCAATCGCTTTTGCTCTCTTTAAGAAATCAAATGTAGTCGCATAATCTCTTAAGGTATAAACCCAAGAACCCACAGTGGTGATTTCTTTTGAACATATGTCAAAATGAGGATTGATCGTAGCATCTCCTCCATTGATAAAAAATCCCAATTCACAGAGTCCGCCGCCATTGCGGATAAATTTATAAATATTACTATGTCCCACAGGAGAGCCTGTACACTGAAAAGCGAAATCTGCCAAATGTCCGCCGAAGCTTTCTTCCACTGCCTTTGTTAAAGCTTCGATGCCTTTATATTCTTTAAAATTCACTGTTTCTGTAGCTCCCATCTGTTTTGCGAAGTCCAATCTCTTTTGTTCTCCGTCTACTGCTACAATATGTTCAATTCCCATGGTTCTGAGCACAGCGATACAGATTAGACCAATCGGTCCGCATCCTTGTACTGCTACTCTGCTGTTAAATCTTAAAATTCCTGTGGTTTTCGCTCTCTCTACTGCATGAATGAGTACCGCACATGGCTCAATTAAGATTCTAGAATCCAAATCCAGATCACTCACATTAAATACCGTAGAACCTTCTCGAATCAAGATATAATCAGAAAACCATCCATTAAAATGTTTCTCATCATCTGGCAACAAACCATAAACGTCTGCGCCGCCCACATTTTGTTTATTTAAATCAAACATGGTGATATCTGGATTGTCTTTAAATATCATACAAGTTACTACTTTATCCCCTAGTTTTAAATCCTTTCCAGCACTGTCTTTCTTTACATTCTTTCCTATCTTCACGATCTCTCCTGTGCCTTCGTGTCCTAACACCACTGGGATCAAGCTGAATGGGTCTTTTTTATATTCATGGGCGTCTGTACCGCAGATTCCGCATCCTTCCACTTTCACTAAAATATCTCCATCTCCGATTTCTGGAATAGGATATTCTTTTAATTCTATTTTTCCTAACTCTGTCATCATCGCCACTCTGGCTGTCTTTGGAACAGAACCAGCAGATGAAAAAGAAGAGGTTGTACTTTTCTGTTTTTGTGCAGTCTGTCCTGTCATATCTTGAAGCACTTGTTTTACAATTGCCTCAATATAGTGATAGGTAAGCCTTTGAAGTTATCTCCGGCTTTTCCCCCACACCACACCGTGCAAGCAATTTTCAAAGCACACGGCGTTCCATCAATCGTTATTCACTCATAATCATTTCATTTCCCATGTAGTTTCGATACCTATTTAATTTCTTTACTGCTTTCTTTGATAGGTGTAACAGGTCTTTATATTTCTTTATCGTTTCTTTTTGTGTGGCGTGTAGTATCTTGTGAACATTACTTGATATTAAGATTAAATTCTTGTAAGTATCCTTTCCTCCTTGGCTTCTTGGTGTAACATGATGAAGCTCTAAATCTTCTTGCAATGGTCTGTTTGTAATCGCACATCTACCTTTCTGTGCAGTGTATAATGATATTCGATTATCATTTAATTCTACGCTTTCATTTAGCGGATTATCTAATAGGTAGTTGAATAATTCTTTATTTATATTTTGCAAGTCAGTGTGAATGAATTTTCTTCCTTCTTTACTGTAGTTATTTATCTTTTGATTAAATAACTTAGGAGGTTTTGTTTTTATACATTCTATTGGATACATTCTTATTTTCACAAGGTTTACTTCTTCGCCTTTGTAATTTTTGTACTTATCTTCGTACTCTTTTGTAATATAACCTGTTTTTGTACCACATAATTTTGTAAGGTTCATAATAATCTTGAAAAGTTTATATTTGATTTTATTAAAATCTTTACTCACTTGGGTTGCCATTTTATATTCATTGTGCAACCCTGCAATTATCCTATTCAGATTTTGCACAGCATAAGGCTTTCGGTTTTTCCTGATATAGTTCAGTTGTTTTCTAATCTTGTCTTCTGCCTGTTTCATTGCCTTATCTGTCATATGACTTTGAATTATCCACTTTTTCTTCTTTTTATAAGCTTTTAATTTTATTCCTAGAAAATCAGAATGTGTTCTTCTGATGTCGATAACCTGTGATTTTTCTTCACTAATTTCTAGGGATAATCGTTCTCTTAACCACTGTTTTAATGCTTCAAATATTTTATTTGCGTCATCTTTCTTTCTACAAAAGATTTTGAAATCATCTGCATATCTTACAATGAAGATTTCTTTTAGCTTCGATTTCTTCATCGCTCTGTATTGATGAGCTTCTTGCGTATACTTAAAATTTGTCTTAAAGTATTGCCATTGGGAAGCAATCCACCAGTCTAGTTCATTTAGTACTATATTAGCAAGCAATGGAGAAAGTATACCACCTTGAGGTGTTCCTTCGTCGGGTATTCCTATTCCTTTTATTTCTGCTTTTAACATTTTGCTTATAATACTTAATACCTTTTTATCTTGTATTCCGATAGACCACATTTGTTTTAGTAGTTTTCCGTGGTTTACGTTGTCAAAGAAACCTTTAATGTCTACGTCTACTACATAATAACATTTGTCTTGATTAACTTTCCTTATAGCATAGGCAACCGCGTCCTCTGTGCTTCTGTTTGGTCTGAAACCATAGCTATGTTCAAAGAACTTCGCTTCACAGATTGGCTCTAATACTTGCTTTATACACTGTTGTATCAATCTATCTTCTATGCAAGGTATTCCTAATGGACGTTTCTTTCCATTTGGTTTTGCTATTTCCTTTGGTATTTCTTTTCTTCTGACTGTTTGCGGAACATAGTTTTCTAGCCGTTTCTGAATATAAGTTACATATTCCTCAATATTTCTTTCTTCCCAGAACTTTATGTTATGTTTGTTTGTTCCTGCTGTCTTACTTCCTTTATTACGCTTTACTTTTCGATACGCTAACAAAATATTATCTCTTGATGTAATAATATCATACAGATGGTTAAACTTCTGCCCTTCTTTGCTTTGCTTATAAAGGTTGTCAAAAGTAGATTGTATTCTATAATACTCATTATATCTTAAAACTTCTCTTTTTAATGCCTTTTCTTTCGGCGCTTTTATAAAACTTTTCGTGTCTAATTCATACATGGTATAAGTCGGTTTATTCTCCTTTATATATGGACTTATAAATTCAAATATAACCTCTCTTAGTCTTACTCGAACCTTATATTCATGAAATAATTCTTTCTTTTTTGATTTTATAACGACTGACTAGAGCCTATCCCTCCACTATCTTGTCGATAGTTTCTTCGGTACTGTGGCTCCGCTTTCATTGAGATTAAGAATAGTTATAGATTATTGGAAAGATTAAGTTTATATTCAACCGTTTATATGTTAGGATAATTTATTGTATATTTTTTTTTTGGGACTTTAAATTATTCTAACATATATGTAAAATAAATAGTTTGGGCTTTTTATTTTACACGAATGGTTTCAGTAGTCTTCCGGACTACGATACCATTCTTTTTGGTTGTAATGTTCTTTGAAAAAGTATTACTATTAATTCTATTAACTTTTATTTCTGTAATATATTTATCTTTTTTCATGTCAAGTTCCTCCTTTTAGAATTATGTGCTGTTATACCTTGTGTATAACATTTGTATTTCCATATTTATAATTTGAGGCACTTGTCAATATCAAGATCTATATTTTTTTTTTTTTTTTTTTTTTTTTTTTCCAATAACTTTCCTTTCCTATTCAATGTCTAGGGAATAAGCCCCGTATTACGACATTCTCAACTTACCACGTTCCATTCATTCTAGCTTTCCATGTTTACTTTTAGGTGTTCCCTATAGCCCTGTTTCTACCCATTTCGTGACCTTTGTGAAATGCAAGGATTTTCATAGCAAATAATTTTACTTATCCTCAGAAACTGCATATTTCATGCCAACTTACTTTTCAATAAGTCATTCTTTTAGAGCCGTACATTCGGGATATTTGTCAGTTTGCTCATCACAAACATTCTCACCATGAATAATTTATAGCCTCCCGGTCTATGCTTACCTAGCCACCTCTGGCTTAGTTTTCCTGTTTCTTTTCGTTTGAAAAGTCTTAGGGATAAGTTTCAACCGACTTCACCGCGCTCTCACACAAACCAATCTTATTATTGATTTGCATGGCGGAGTATCAGAGCTGCCCTTCGGGTCACTACTCCCTCATTTGACAAGTCGAATGAATAGTTCTCGTAATACATTCAAATATTACTGGCTAGTCTTTGTTTACTTTAAACTAGCAACGTGTCGCCCATTTACAGAATTCATATCCATATTTTGTTTCTCCCTTCTATCTATTCCTTAACTTTTTCACAAAATACTAAACCGATAACATATTTCAAAACCACTCTTCTGCTAATTTCCTTCCATATTCCGAAAGAGCAGAATCTTGTTCTTCTGTTCCACCGCTCACTCCAAGCCCGCCTATCAGCCTTCCATGCACTGTCAAAGGTTCTCCTCCACCAAAAATCACAATTTTCCCCTGATTCGTATGTTGGATTCCATAGAGAGAACCGCCCGGCTGACTGAGCTGTTTGAGTTTCATGGTGGACATTTTAAGTGCTACTACCGTATATGCCTTCTGAAGAGCGACATCATAACTAGCTATGTAAGAATTATCCATACAATGAACAGCTACAGGGTGGGCAGCGGCATTGGTCACTGCAATTACCGCATTTACTCCCATCTCTTTCGCTCTATCCTCTACTTTTTCGATTAATTTCTTTGCCTGCTCTAAAGAAATACTGACACTGATCGTACCTGTCACCTTTTCCATAACAGAAGAAACAATTTCTTGTATTTCTCGTTCTTTATCTCTCATCATCTTCACACTTTCCGAAGATCTTTATTTTAATTTCAACTGTTCCATCACTCTCTTTGTGATTTCTGCGATAACTGCATCGGTATTAGCAGAAGAACCGCCACAGTTTCCGCCACAAGAATGACAGCTAGGCTTTCCCTCTTTTGCATTCATACACATATCTGCTGGATGTTTTCCCGGTAAACCAAATTTTCTGCGGATTTCATATAATTTCTGCACTTGCTCTTGGCTCAATTCTTTTGGACCGCCTAATTGTCTTGCTTTATATAATAATTCTGCATAAAACTCTAAGGATTCCATTTTATGATATGCAGATAATAAATCTACACTATAAGCCAAAGCGCCATGATTTTCTAACAATACTGCATCATAGTAAGGAAGCCATTCTTCTACTGCATCTGGAATCTCCATGGTAGAAGGTGTTCCATATTTTGCGATCGGCACACAGCCTAAAGAAATCACTGCTTCTGGCATAATCGGTGCAGTCAAAGGAATACCAGCGATTGCAAATGCTGTTGCAAAAGTAGGATGAGCATGTACGACAGAACCTACATCTGGTCTGCACTGATAAACTCTCATATGCATTTTAATCTCAGAAGATGGACGAAAATCACCATTCGCTTGAATGACATTTCCCTCTCTGTCCACTTTACAGATATACTCTGGTGTCATAAATCCTTTGCTCACACCTGTAGGTGTGCATAAAAATTCGTTGTCATTTAATTTCACGGAAATATTACCGTCGTTCGCTGCCACCATATTTCTGTCATAAATTCTCTTTCCAATGTCACAAATTTGTTTTTTGATTTCGTATTCTGATACCATTTTCTTCCTCCTTATAAACTTTTAAGTTTTTATTTTGTTTGTGTTGGTTTTTGTCTGTTTATGCTTTATTTTACCATTTCTTTTCTGATACGTCAAGTCAAATCTCAGAAATTTTCTTGGTTTTCTGTGGGATTATTACTGCTATTCAGACTTTGCTTTTTAGGGGGTTGGAGGGAGATGTGAATGGTTGGGAGTGGTCGTGAATGGTCCACAGTTTAAGGCGGATATCCCCTAATCAGACGCGCTCTCGCTCCGTTCCAGACGTAGCGGACACTAAATTCGCTGTTTCGCTTCTTGCGAAACCGCTCATTAAGTGCCAACGTCTTCCAAGGGTCTGTCTAGGGGATATCCGCCTTAAACTGTTACTTTCTTGACAGTGATATCGTTACTTTTCTTTTCACAGATATTCGTAAAATAATATACTAATTGTTTTTCTACTTTTTTTGTTAAGATCGGAATATTTGTTTTAATGTAGACTTCATGGAAAGATTTTATAATATCTTTCTTTGGAATTAAGGCTGAAAATGTGGGGCAAGATATAGGAAATGATTTATATGATATAGTCTATTTAGCCATTTTTAATAGTTCATTTCTTTCTAATTGGTTATAGTCTAATAATTCCTCTCCTAAAAAGATATCCCTTATTTTTCCATTCTTAAGTTCTCCTCCTGTTACTCTCTCATCATATAGTATCTTCTCTTCTCCCTCTAAATAATCTATAATCGTCACATGTATATAACTCCCCTTTCTATAAAAAATACTCCTTATAGGTACATATTCTCCATCTTCCTGAAAATAAAACAGCGTTTCTTCTGTTAACTCTTCATATGTATCATATCTTTTTTTCAAATACAGTTTTTCTGGAAAAAAAGAAACTTCACAAGTTTCTAAATATCCATAAATAAAATCCTCTATATAAGATTCTGTTTCAAATTTATTATCTTTCCAAAAGAAAATATCATAATGTTTATTTTTTGTATCTTGCTCTTCTTTCCAACATAAAACCAAATCTACATAGTCATCATGATTTAAGTCTTCTAAAGATACTTTTAATTCTTCTTCTGCTACTACTTGAAAACTCTGTATTATTTCTTGTGATGTTTCGGAAGGATAAAGGCGGATTTCGTAGACAGAACCCATTTGACCATATCTCTTCTCCCTTTTCTCTAATCTTTGTACTTCTATTCGGAAATCTGGTCTTATATATAGAATAGTTTCTGTATCTTCGTCTTCTATTTCTATTATTTTATAGTCTTGTCCTCTATATTCTATTATTTCAGTTCTTTCATAGCGATAGCTTACAAATCTATTTTCTTCATAGCGATAGTAAGAATAAATAATACCAGCTGTACCTGATTTCTCAAAACCTATAATTGTTTTCGTTTCCTCATCTAATTTATAGCTTCCTATACGAAAAGTTTCATCATGTTGAAAACCCTCTTCTGTCCAAACATAGGCTTGATAATATCGACTCGCCCTACCATCTCCCATTGAAATCAGTAAATCATCTTTTCCATCAAAAGTAATATCTGCAAAATGCTCTTCAAATCCACAAGCCATTCCTATATGATAATCTTTTACATTGAAATATAAGATTTGGAACAACTCTTTACTTTCTTTTTCATAGAGAAAAAAATAATCTTCTTTATGTTTATAGGAACTTTTTGGTTGTTCTAAATAATCAATCCATATTCTAACACCATAATAATTATCTGTTTCCAATTCCGTAATATCCTCAATAAAACTATCATCTTCTACAAAATATCCATATTCTTGCAATAATTCCCTAAAGTTTTGATATTGGCGAACCTTTCTTTTTGGTTGGGAACAATCTAACGTTTCTTTATAAATAAGTTCCTCAACTTTCCTATCCTCTACTTTTCCAAATACTTTTTTTATTATATAATATTTTTTGAACTCCCCTTGCTGATAACAATAATAACTTTCTATCGTTCCCTCTGGAACATTTTGAATACAAACTACTCTCTCTTCCTTAACTATATAATATCCTTTTAAATCAAATGTTTCTTCATATTGAAAACCTTCTTCTGTCCAGAGATAAGCCCAAAACTCTTCATCATAAAATTCTCCTACAGAAATAATTATATCTTCTTCTCCATCAAAATTAATATCTTCTAATTCATAATGAAAATAGTCATTAAAATCATTTGATATCTCCGTTTTATGCTCCTCCACCTTAAAATAAAAAAGCTGAAATAATTCCTCAGTGTTCTTATCATAAAAAAACATATAATCCTCTTTATGTTTATATTTTTCTTTTGGGCAATCAATATAATCAACCACAATCCTTATAACATAATATCGTTTAGAATAAAAGTTTTTTTCTTCTATTCTATCTATATAACTATCATCTGAAATAAAATATTCATATTCCTGTAAAAGTTCTCTATAATATTTACACTGTTCCTGAAATTTTTTCTCTTCCTCTAAATCTTCTAAAAAACTTTCCTCCTGCTCCTCATTTACATCATCTTCAAATACCCCATTTAAAAATTCATTCCGTAAAATATTCACATCAAAATTTCCAGCATCAACCGTTTCTGTCCTCGTTTCTTCTTTTCCACATGCTATCGCCAAACAAACCAAAAGAAAAATCCCAACCCATAAATAAAACTTTTTTTTCATCTCTCTCCCCTTTTTCTATATTGCTTTCCGCAATTTATTCTTTTATATTACAACTTCTTTTTATAAGAATTATTTTCTCATAACTTTTTGAAAACTTTTTTATCATTTATTTAATTAATTCTTATTATTATATAAATAACGCCTAAAAACTTCCCTCATCACACCTCATAAACTAACCACTTTTCATAAACTAGCACTAGCAAGAAACAATTCCAAAAGAAGCCCCTTGGAAGACGTTGGTACTTAATGAGCAGTCCTGTTAGGGGCTGCGAATTTAGTACCACTACGTCTGGAACGGAGCGAAAGCGCGGCTTCGTTGGAATGTTTCTTGCTAATGCGAACCTTTATTCGCATATTTCCCAAAACACCTCTCATTCTTCCTAACCCTATAAAAATAATTTTATTTCTATATTTATATTTTCCCCCTTCAAATTAACCCTACTAAATACTAATACTCTGAATATTCAGTAAAAAATATCAAAAGGGCAGTTGCTTATCATAAGCAACCGCCCAATAAATAATAAATCTATCTGCTATTCCCTTCCCCAAAAAATATCGCTTATCTTATCCTTATCAATTTTCTCCTCTTTTCCTTTCTCATCATATAATATCTTCTCCTCTCCCTCCGAATAATCTATAATTGTCGCATGTAATTTCTCAGTATGATAATTTCTAACATAAAAAACACTCCTTACCGGTACATACTTTCCATCTTCCTGAAAATAAAACAGTGTTTCTTCTGTTTTTCTTTCACCATCATATTCTTCTTTCAAATACAGTTTTTCTGGAAAAAAAGGAACTTCATACTCTCCAAAATATCCATTATAGATAAAATCTTCTATATAAGAATCTGTTTCAAATTTATCATCTTTCCAAAAGAAAATATCATAATGTTCATTTTTTGTATATTCGTCCTGCTTCCAAAGTAAAATCAACTCTGCATAACCATCATGATTTAGGTCTTTTAAAGATACTTCTAATTCCTCTTCTGCTATTACACGAAAACTTTGTATCATCTCCTGTGAGCTTCCAGAAGGATAAAGGCGGATTTCATAAACAGATCCCATATAACCATATCTCTTCTCCCTTTCCTGCAATCGCTGTACTTCTATTTTAAAATAAGAGCTTATATATGTATCCGTTTCTGTATCTTCCTCTCTAATTTTTTTTAAATACTCCTGATGTCCCTCTAATACCGCTTCAAACTCACTATAATAATATACTACAAATCGATTTTCTTCATAGCGATAGCTCGAATCTCGATAACAAGATTGTTTTGATTTATTAGTACCCGAAATCGTTTTATTTTTCTTGTTTACTCTATAATCATCTATACCAAAAGGTATATATTCAAATCCATCTTCTGTCCAAACATAAGCTTGATAAGCTTCACACCAATTAAAGTCTCCTTTTGAAATCAATAAATCTTCTTTTCCATCAAAAGTGATATCCTCAAAATGCTCTTCAAACCCACAAAACTTTCCTACATTACAATATTCTGCATCAAAATATAAAATTTGAAACAACTCTTCACTTTCTTTTTCATAAAAGAAAAAATAATCTTCTTTATGTGTATCAGATGATTCTTCTCCTTCTAAATAATCAACCCAAATCCTAAAACCATAATAATCATTGGTTTCCAACTCTGTAACATTCTTAATATAACTATCCTCTGTAACAAAATACCCATGTTCCTGTAGAAGTTCTCTATAATCCCGATATTGTTCCTGTAATTTTTCCCTTTCTTTTAATTCCTCTAAAGAAATTTCCTTCTGCTCCTCATCTACATCATCTTCAAATACCTCATTTAAAAATTCATTCCGTAAAATATTCACATCAAAATTTCCAGCATCAACTGTTTCTGTCCTCGTTTCTTCTTTTCCACATGCCGTCGCCAAACAAACCAAAAGAAAAATCCCAACCCATAAATAAAACTTTTTTTTCATATCTCTTCCCCCTTTATTTCTATATTACCTTCTTGCATTTTATTAAAACTTCTTTTATAAGAATTATTTTCTCATAATTTTATGAAAATTTTTTAATCATTTATTTAATTAATTCTTATTATTTTTGAAATTTCAGAAGATATTAGAAATAAAAATTAAATTTATAAAACTATTTTAACCCCCGATCTGACACTTAAGCCCTGATTGTTCTGCCGCCACTTCTAATAATTCTTTCATTTTCTGTTCTTCTATAGGAACTATCTCTTTTAAACTATACTCTCTAAAAAGCCCTTCATATTTATCCTGTCCCAATCTATGATAAGGCAATAAATGTAATTGTTTCACATTTTCTAACGAGGAAGCAAACTTAGCAATTTCCCTAATTTCTTCTTTCGTATCATTAAAACCCGGAATCACAGGAACTCGAATCACTAATTCCTTTCCTTCCTTCGCGATTCTCTTCGCATTCGATAAAATCATCTCATTTTCTCTCCCCGTAAACTGTTTATGTTTCTGGGAGTTCATATGCTTGATATCCAACAAATACAAATCCAAATGGGGCAAAATTTTTTCTATCACACTATATTCCGCATACCCTGTAGATTCAATCGCCGTATGATAGCCATATAATTTACAAACCCTTAATAAGCTCTCTGCAAATTCCGGTTGAAATAACACTTCTCCCCCTGATAATGTCACCCCACCACCTGACCTCATATAATAAGCATTATCCTTTTTAATCTCTTCCATCACCTGTCCTACCGTGACATCTTCCCCTATCCACTTCTCTTTCCCTTTTACCATCATCTTTTGTATTTTATATTCCTGTGATTCCGGATTGCAACACCACCTACACCGCAAAAAACAGCCTTTTAAAAATACAATCGTTCGGATTCCCGGTCCATCATGTATTGAATAGCGCTGAATATCAAAAATCCTCCCCGTCACCTTTTCTAATTCTTCCATAAAATCCTCCCTGTCCCAAAAATCAATCTATCTTCCACCCATCACACTTATCTCCCCTTATACAAAAATTCTCCCCTCTCTCCACAAACTAACTTCAAAACCAGCCCATTAGAAAAACTAGCACGGACAAGAAACAATTCCAAAAGAAGCCCCTTGGAAGACGTCGGCACTTAGCAAACAGCCCAAAAGGGCTGTGCGCTTAGTACCGCTACGTCTGGAACGGAGCTTCGCCTAAATGTTTCTTGTCCATGCGACCCTTTGCTCCCTCCGTCCCCCACTCTCTTTTCCCAATCCAATACCTTTTTATAATCCATTCTGTTCTGTTCTATTAATAATATCATCTTGCAACGCCTTCGATAACGTAGTAAACAATGCACTATACCCTGCCACTCTCACCACTAAAGTCTTATATTTCTCTGGATGTTCCTGCGCATCCAAAAGAGTTTCCCTACTCACCACATTAAACTGCATATGCATTCCTTTTTGGTCAAAAAACGCTCTTATCAAAGAAGTAAAATCTAACAATCCACTTCTTCCCTTTAATGCAGAAGGATGAAACTTCTGATTAAACAAAGTCCCATTAGAAGCAATCCCATGATCTAATCTAGCTACCGAATTAGCTGTAGCAGTAGGTCCATGTGTATCTCTTCCTGCCATCGGTCCTACCCCATCTGCCACAGGTGTATATGCCAGCCTTCCATCTGGTGTAGCCCCTGTCTGTTTTCCTAATGGCACATTTGCTGATACGGGATACAATCCTGCCTGAAAGATTCCTCCCCTCGGATTTTTATATTTCTCTAAAGGTTTTGTATAGGTATATGCTACATCTCTAGCGAATAAATCGACCTCCAAAATATCATTTCCATACTTCGGAACATCGTCTATCATCTCTAAAATCTCATCATATCGTTTTTTCTGTTCTTCTGTCACTGTTCCATTTAATGCTGTCACAAAAATCTGTGCTATCTGTTCCTCTGACACATGCGCCCCATGAGAAATCAAATTCTTCACCACTTCTTTTGTCACCGTTTGCGCTTCCTCTGCCGAAATTCCTCTGCCAAAATTGTCCATTAACGCTTGTTTCATCTCTGCCATGCTCACTTTCTTTTTTTCAAAAACAAGCTCCCGAATCACGGCAAGAGAATCCGCTACATTAGCGATTCCAAACCCCTGTGGACCAGTGAAATTATAAACTGCTCCTCCTTCCTGACAGCTAATCCCTTTCTTAATACAATCATCTACCATAGAAGATTCATAAGGCAGCGGACAGCGCTGTGCATGGGCGACATCAATCGCATTATCAGAATTGACTAAAAGACTTATCATATATTCCATCTGTTTTTTATAAGCATCATAAAATTCCTCAAATGTTTTCATCTGTGTCACATCACCTGTTTTTATCCCGATTTGCTCTCCTTTATCACACCCATTTGAAAACACGAGTTCTAATACACGACACATATTGAAAAATGCTGCATCATGCCACCCTTCTGTCTTTCCAGCCTTCTGTGGTTCTACACAACCGATAATATTATAATCTCTGGCATCTTTTAAACTCACTCCCCTGTTCATTAATGCTGGAATAATCACCTCATCATTGTAATAAGCAGGAAGACCTATTCCTGTTCTCGTGAGTTCTGCTGCCTTTAATAAAAGCTCATTCGGTGTTCCATTCCAAACTCTCACAGAAAGAGACGGCTGCGGCAATGCCACATGCATAGAGGCTTCTATACACATAAAAGATAAATCATTTGTGACATCTAACCCTTCTTCATTTTGTCCTCCCACAATCAGATTTTGAAATAAACTATATCCAGCAAACCCTTCTGCGGAAGCGGCATCTCTCGCTTTATTCAAATCATTTAATTTCACCCAAATACAATCGATCAATTCCTGTGCAAATTCTCTTGTGATCTTTCCTTCTTCTATATCTTTTTGATAATAAGGATACATATATTGGTCAAAACGTCCCGGAGAGATAGAATGACCGCTTGATTCTGTCTGTAACAACATCTGTATAAACCAAAAAGATTGACAAGCCTCATAAAAAGAAGTAGCACCCCATTCTGGAACTCTGGCACAATTTTTTGCTATCTCCAATAATTCCCCTTTTCTCTCAAGATCTCTACATTCTTCCGCCTCTTTTTGAGCTAACTGCGCATATCTTTTCGCATATCGTATCACCGCGTCACAACTTAAAATCACTGCATTTAAGAAATGACTCTTTTTCGCATAATCTGCATCGGATAATTGACAATTTTTCAATTCCTCTTCTGCCTTTTTTCGTATCCCCTGATATCCAATTTGAAGCACTTCTTCATATTTTACTGTAACATGTCCAACTCCATTATAAAAATAGTTACCTGTTGTAAAAATATTATGTTCTATGGCTTTTAATGCCTCTGGTGCCATATAAGAAGTCGCGAGTTCACTCGTAGTTTTTCCCTTCCAATATTGGTAAGTCGTATGTAATATCTTTTTTGTATCTTCTGCAATAAAAAAAGGATCTGCACTTCGGCTTGAAATAGTATCAAATTCATCTTCTAACCACGTGTAAGAAAACTCAGGAAA
>CAJUHN010000062.1 GCA_910585935.1 uncultured Lachnospiraceae bacterium
AAGTACCAACGTCTTCCAAGGGGCTTCTTATGGAATACTTCCTTGCCTTCGCTGGGTGGCTGATGGTTCTACTTTGTGAAAAATGAAGATTTTGATAACAGGAAAAGGAGTAAAAAACATATGAAAATTGGTTTTGACAATAATGCTTATTTAAAAATGCAATCAGAACATATTATAGAAAGAATTAAATAATTTGATAATAAATTATATCTAGAGTTTGGAGATAAAATGTTTGATAATTACTACGTTTCTAGAGTTGCAGCCCGGATTTGAGCCTGACAGCAAAATGAGAATGTTATTAAAGTTAAAAGAACAGGCGGAATCATGTTTTCACGGAGTTATTTAGATATTACATCGGAAAAATGTTATTTTGCTGGCTTTTCTGTGGAAAGAAATGAAAAGAAAAAGTAAAAAGACACTTGCCTAAGCAAATGTCTTTAATGTTTTAGCTAAAATGTAGGCTCGATAGAGTCACTTTTGGTTAATACCAGCAACACCACATCCCGTGAGTATCTTGTGCTCTCAGAACCCTAGCTTTATTTTATAATATGCTAAAAACAACTATTTGTCAACAGGTAATTTTACTAAAATGTATTAGTAAATATTGTGAATTAATCCTTTGGAATCGTTCTTATACCAAAACGGTTTTTATTTCCGCATTGACCATCATATGTTTTTCGATAAATATTTGTATTGAAATCTTTGGTATTAGCATAAATTTTTTTATTTATACTTTTTTTAGCTATTTGATTAGGAATAAAATCTGCTAGTTGTAAACCAACAATGTTATCTTGTTTACTTGGAAAATCTATATTTCGTATATATTTTTGGATAGAACGTGAATTTACATACATTGTTCCAATGGCTTTTATTTGATGAAAGTGCTGGCTCATAGCAATATTCTGGCTGTTTTCTCTGGCTTCATATTGTATATTTCCTATTGCTTGTTGATGATATAGAAAGTGACAAAAATTTTCTATTATTATTTGCATACAAATCGCACTATAATCATTGGAAAGTTGAGATGGGAAATTATGTACAAGCATTTCTTCAATTACAACGCAACCCAACGTATATAGTTCGCTGCTCCGAAGCACATAATCTAATTCTTTATAAAGATTAGTACAATTATTAGGATTATTATAAAACCGTATATATTCAGGTTTTACATTAAACTTATCTATTCTATGTTCTGTTGCGTCTTTTACTTCTTTTTCGTGTAGAATAATATTCTGATAACCTGTTAAGTCTGACCATATTTTCTGCTTGACTTGATTAATTTTGGGAATGAGTGTTGTAGTATGGTAAGTATTCTCTACAATTATGCCACCAATAGCATAGGCATGTAAGTTTTGATTTTTATTTGTTTCACTTTCATCTAAATAAAGAGTATATGTTTTCATGAATTTAATAGGTGTAAAAATTCACTCTTTTTCAGTAGTGAAGGAAACACCATCCTCCTTTTTTCTTGACAAAATATTTATCATAAATGTAAAATATTAAATGTATTAAATCTAGTATATGACATGAGAAGTATCTTAGTTATTAAAGTGTTATTTTGGGGAATACAATAGCTAGATTCGTATTGTGTATACGATATTTTATGATCCTCATATTCTAATTTCAAAACTGGTTCTTACTTTCACCTAATTTTATCTTAACATATTATAAAATCCTTTGCAATGATGTTGAGGAAATTATTGTTATGAAGTGTTATAAGTTACGGTAGAGTGTATTTTTGTTGTAAAGGGTACTGCCAACCACCCTATAAGATAATTGTTATGCAAGATACGAGAAATGAAAATTATCAGTACGATTATTTTGTAAATGAAATGGAGAAATGAGTATGAAAACAGATACTGTCATAAAACAGGAGGGCATAAATGCTTTAATTGCCAAATTAGGTTATGTTAATGCAGAAAGATTTATTATTTTAATAACCAGTGAACCTTTTAATTATACAAAATGGCGCGAACAAGATTTAGATGAAAGATTCGATATCCGTCAGATCAGTCAAAAGGCGATGTAATATTCTAAGAATGTGTAGTAATCCCTTTCATGATACAGTAAGATAGAAAAAATTTACTAACTAAATTCGCAGCCCATAATTGAGCTGCGAATTTAGTCTTTATGTTTTTAAAAAGTTTGTTTAGTTATATTATTGAGAAAGTGTTATTTGATCCATATACCATTTTTATCTACTTGATATCCATCTGGTGTTATACAATCTACCGCCATATCACCATTTTTATTTAAGTAATACCAATTATCTTTATCTAAAAGCCAGCCAGTCTTCATAGAACCATCTGTATTCAGATAATACCATTGGTTCTTCCATAAAAGCCAGCCTGTTGCCATATCACCGCTGTTACCTTTTAAGAAATACCATTGATTTTTATAGAATATCCAACTATTCTCTATCATAGCACCATCATTATCTAAATAATACCACTTATCATTCACTACAATCCAGCCTGTCAGCATATAACCTGCTTTGTCGAAGAAATACCATTTGCCATTAATTTGCTGCCATCTATTTACAGGATAGCTGTTATCTGCATTTTTGTACCACCAACCAATATTATCTTTTATCCACTTTCCTGTTGATGGGGATATTATGTTAGTAATTTCGTAGTCGTCATCATCATTAGAGCTGGAATGATTACTTGAGTTAGAACTAGAGGAACTTGAGCTGCTATTGGAATTATTTCCTGTATTATTGTTCGAGTTATTTTCCGAGCTTGTATCATTGCCTGTATTTGAATTATGGTCAGAATCTGTATCATTACCTGTATTTGAGTTATCGCTGGAATCTGTGTTATCTTCGGTATTGTTATTATCCTCTGTTTTCGTTGTCACATTTATTTTACAGGAAACCATCTTATCCATATCATCTAATGTCATACAATAAATTGTAGTACTTCCGTTTGCAACTGCTGTTACCTTACCATCTACTACTGTAGCAACAGACGGATCAGCAGACATCCATGAAACTTTTTGTTCACTGGCATTTGATGGGGTGATGGTTACTGTGAGTATAGAACTTTCCCCTTTACTTAAAGATAAAGTATCATTACTTAACTGGACAGATTCAATAGGAACATAGTTATCCTGTATAATAGAAACTTTTTCTTTCTTCTCTACCACACCATCTCCATCTGTATCTATATCATAAGTATTTTCACTGACAACTTGATTAACCGTAGTGTTTATGACAGCTCCTGTCTTAACAGGAACATTATCAAATACATAAACCTTATTTTCGTCATCTTTTGCTTGTGCCAATTCCATACTTACCAGCCCGTCATCTACTGCTGACATTTGAATAGAAACATTTTCTTCTGAGTTCAGGCATATTACTTTTACATAATCACCCATATAATAATCATAGACAACAGCAAACCGACCATAAGTATTTGTTATATCACTTTCAGAACCATCTAAAAGCTCTGCAATAAGCGTTCCGTTCGCTGCATATACACGGACATTCACGGGACAATGAATGACAGACTTTGTTGCAAATTGGCAAGATTCTGGAATAGGTATAGTTTTATCTAATGTAAATCGAAATTCATTTTCCATCATTTGAAGGGTCTTATTTACAGCCTCTTCTCTTAAAGAATATCCGAAATCGCCAAAAATACTTGCGAAACCTTTTATTTTAGTCATTGCCAGATAAGCCTCTTCACCCTTATATCTAAGCCTATACAAAATATTATAATTATAGTAAAAATCCCATGCATTTTCTTCTGTCTTGTCTGCAAGAAAGGCTTTTTTTGCCTTTTCAAGATTTTGAGTAAAGGCAGAAGCGAGAGCAGCATATCCCTCAACATAAGATTCATGTTCTAATATATCACCAATACCAACAACTTGGTCGATAAAAAATGATGTTATATTAACTACTGCAAGCCACGAAGTAAAACTTTCTGATGCTGTTTTTCCAACAATTGATTTTAAAACCTCAGAATTAATCGATGTTTGTTCTATAATTTCCCAAACAATACTCTTGATTTTACCAAGATAACCTTCTTCTAATTCTTTTAAAATCTGTTCAGCAGCCCAACGCATTTCAAAGGGCAGTTTTTCTGTATTGTACATAATATCTTTCAAAAATCTTTCATATTGTGCTAATATAGCCAACTTACTATCTAATGCGAATAAATCCATCACATCTGAAATTGTCATATCAAAAATAGAAATCGTTTTTGTTGCATATCCCATTGCCTTTTGAAACTGTCCAAAACCAGAAGATTCATCTAATTTATAAGTTAATTTTATATCTCCCTTATCATTTCGAATAAAATTACTATTTTTATCCTTTGCGAGTTCTACCCATACATCAAGAGCTTCCTTAGATTGTAAAAGTTCTGCTGCTTCTATTGCCGAACAATTATTTAGTTTATCAAGTAGTTTATCTACCTTTATTTTCGCAGCACCTGTTACATTTTCTGACACATCACTGACCCATTTTATATAAGTTAGACTCTCTATATCATCTGAAGAAGCATCCATAAAATCATATAACATGGATTTATATTTGGATACACCGGGGTAGTCCGCTTCAACATATGTGGTAAAATCTAACCAATCATTAATTTCGCCATTAAGTAGTAAGTTAGCTCCACATAAAACTGGTTGAGCAATTATTCCCATTGCAGTATCATGCACCCAATGATAAAAATTGCTTGCCCCATAAAATTCATCTGTTGTTAAACCTAAATAGGCACGACGCTTATCAAAAGTATTACTCAAATAGAAAATTCCTTCCTTTGCATTTGTCAAACCATAAGAATGAAATAATGATTGATACATATTATACTTCATTTCTTCAGAATAATCACTATGAACAATACTTTGGTATTGAGCATAAAGCTCATCAGATGTATATTCAGACACACGAGCTATAATATTCCGATTTCTCACAGTTACGTCAATATCTGGTTCTAGTTCTTTTGTTTCAGATATTGTTACCATGCATTTTGCTGTCAAACCATTTAAAGCTGTCCCTATAATTTCTACAGTTCCCTCTTTATAAGGAGTAACATAAATCAGTAATGTGGCTTTCTGATTATCAAGTGAGTTCACACCAATACAATCTGTAACCTCTGCAATACTAGAATCACTACTTGTCCATGTAATATTTTTAATCTCAGATGACAATATAGAAGATGAAGTTTCTGTATTCTTATCTAAAGTAAATGTTCCCGTAATAGTTATTGTACTATCCAATTCTCCAGTAACAGTAGAATCAATAAAAAAAGTAGCAGATGCATCTTCCTCAGAAGAATCAATTAATTTATATGGAATATTATTCTCTTTCGCATATGTTTCAGCATATGAACCAGCATAACAATAAATAGTTAAACCATTGCAGCCCTCAAAAGCATCCAAAGCGATATTTGTTACGCTTTGGGGAATCGTCACACTAGTTAAACTTTTAGATATTTTTATGATTTTGTAAAAATATAGGAAAAAAGTGGCAAAAAAGGCTATACTTTTTTAGAGAAAAAAGATATAATAAAAAAAGAAAAACACTCAAAACTATCTGTGCCAAAAATCTTACTTTATGGCACAACCAAAGTTCCCAATAAAATTATCGAAATCTAATCCATTCCTTATACATAATCAAATCCCGCCATTCCCAATTCAAAATCCCCTTACCTAACTACCAAACAACCCTACCCCACGATCCACTTACCATATCCCAAAACACCCAATAAAACCTACCAAAAGAAAAAACGTTATCTTCAAAAAATAAAGCTCCCTTGGAAACAGCGCAAACTTTTTATAGATGCAGAATAATCAAAAAACAGCTCTGGAGCAAGGCCATTCCGAAAGAAGCCCCTTGGAAGACGTTGGCACTTAATGAGCAGTTTCGCAAGAAGCGAGGCTGCGAATTTAGTGTCCGCTACGTCTGGAACGGAGCGGGAGCGCGGCTTCGTTGGAATGGTCTTGCTCCAGAGCGTCCCCCCTCCCACAATCTGAATAAGATTCTAAAAATGGGTTTGCAAATTGGTGTAAATTTAGGTATAATAGGAATAATAATAAATGAGTCTACCGGAAATTTTTACCGGTATTTTAGGAGGTTATAACTGTGGTGAAAGAACAAGATACCAGAAATACGCATAGAATATACGAAAATGATAAAGCCGGAGAAGTACAGATTGCGGATGAAGTGGTCGCAATTATTGCAGGACTAGCTGCAACCGAAGTAGAAGGAGTTTCTTCCATGGCTGGAAACATCACCAATGAATTAGTCGGAAAATTAGGAATGAAAAATCTTTCTAAAGGCGTGAAAGTAGAAGTATTAGAAAATGCCGTTTCTGTGGAATTAGCGCTTCATATGAAATATGGATATAATATTCCAGCCGTTTCTACAAAAGTACAGGAAAAAGTGAAAGCAGCGATTGAAAATATGACAGGATTGATGGTTTCTGATGTGAACATTCGGATCGCTGGAGTGGACATTGAAAAAAGCAAGTAGGAGTTAAATGGGGAGCATCTTACTGGAGAGCTCCCTTTTTTCCTCTTTTTAGATTTTTATGTAACAAACAAAACAGGAGGAGCTATGAACAGGCGAGAATTACGAGAAAATACATTTAAGTTTCTTTTTTGCATAGATTTTCATTCAGAAGAAGAATGGGAAGGACAGATCAATCTTTTTTTAAATTCCTTTGAATTAGAGGAAGTAGAACCAGAGGAAAAGGAAAAATTCCGCATAAGAACCTTAGATATCATAGATAAAATATCAGAATTAGATAAGAAAATTGAAGAAGTGACACAGGGATGGAAGAAAAATCGAATCGGAAAGGCAGAATTGACCATTATCCGGCTCGCTTTCTATGAGATGAAGTATGATGAAGATGTACCAGTGAGCGTAGCGATCAATGAAGCAGTGGAACTCTCGAAAAAATTTGGAGGAGAGGATTCGGCTGGTTTTGTAAATGGAATTTTAGCAAAGATGGTGTAGAGTATGGCGAATATTTATTCTGTAACACAGGTAAATTCTTATATCAAAAATATGTTCACGCAGGATTTTATGCTGAATCGTATTTTTATAAAAGGTGAAGTTTCTAATTGTAAATATCATACCTCAGGGCATGTGTATTTTACCATAAAGGATAACACCTCTCAGATGGCATGTGTGATGTTTGCCGGAAATCGCAGAGGCATGAATTTTCAGCTAAAAGAAGGACAGAATGTAGTCATAGAAGGAAATATTGATATTTATGAACGAGATGGAAAATATCAGCTCTATGCGAGAAAAATCACATTAGACGGAACAGGAGTTTTATATCAGCAATATGAAGCCTTAAAGAAAAAGCTAGAAGAGATGGGAATGTTTGCGGCGGAATATAAAAGACCTATTCCAAAATATGTGAACAAAGTAGGAATTGTGACAGCACAGACAGGAGCGGCGATAAGAGATATTGTAAATATCGCTACGAGAAGAAATCCCTATGTCCAACTCATTTTATATCCAGCCTTAGTGCAGGGAGAGGGAGCAAAGGATTCTATTGTAAAGGGAATACAAGTCTTAGACAGCATGAATCTAGATGTTCTGATCGTAGGAAGAGGGGGAGGCTCGATAGAGGATTTATGGGCATTTAATGAAGAGATAGTGGCTAGGGCTATTTTTGAATGTCGGACTCCTGTTATTTCGGCTGTAGGGCATGAAGTAGATGTCACAATCGCAGATTATGTGGCAGACTTAAGAGCGCCCACTCCCTCCGCAGCGGCAGAACTGGCAGTTTATGATTATCGAGCATTAAAAGAGCAGCTAGTACAGAAGCAATGGAATCTAAAAAGAGAATTACAGAAGACGATAAAAAGATATCGTACACAGACAAAACAATATGAAATTTATATTTCACATAAAAATCCAAAAGTGCAGGTGCAAAAGCAAAGACAACATACCATAGAGTTGGAAGAGAAGATGGAAATAGCTTTAAAAAGAAAAATAGAAAAAAGCCGTTATCGGTTATCTGTTTATGCAGAGCGTTTAGAGGGACTTTCTCCATTAAAGAGATTAGGAAATGGATATGCTTATCTGAGTGACGAAACAGGAGAGGCAATACGATCCATAGGACAATTAAAAAAAGGGGATACCTTTCAAGTGCAGTTAAAAGATGGGAAGGCTTTAGCGGCTGTTACAAAGAAATTTAGAAAAAAACAAGACAAAGTTTAAAGGGCAATCCTCGCAATTGTAGGAAGTTGTCGCATTTTGTGAAATTACTGCGTGGATGGAAAAAGAAAGGGAGATGGTTTTTAAGAATGAAGGAGAAAGAGAAATCTATGGAAGAGGCGTTTGAAGAGTTGAATGAACTATTAACGAAGATGGACAGCGACCAGATCAGCTTAGAGGATTCTTTTAAACTTTATCAAGAGGGAGTGCAGTTAGTACGCTATTGTAATGAAAAAATTGATAAGGTGGAGAAGCAGTTGATGATATTAAATGAAATGGGGGAAGAAAATGGGGGCTGATTTTGAACAGAAGAAAGAAGAGAAGACAAAACAGATAGAAGAGATAATAAGAAAATATTTGCCAGAAGAGAAAGATGAGTATCAAAAGACGTTATTAGAGGCGATGAATTATAGTATGCTGGCGGGTGGAAAAAGAATACGCCCTATGATGGCTTTGGAAACTTATCAGATGTTCGGCGGAGAGGGAAAGATAATAGAGCCCTTTTTAGCAGGATTAGAAATGATTCATACCTATTCTTTAGTGCATGATGATCTGCCGGCGATGGATAATGATGAATATCGCAGAGGAAGAAAGACTACACATATCGCCTATGGACATGCGATGGGAATCTTAGCAGGTGATGGGTTATTAAACTATGCTTTTGAAACAATGATGAAGGCAGAAGACTATTTAAAAGATGTTTCAAAAGAAGAAGCTTTTCTGTTGTTAAAAAGAATCTTTGATGCGATAAGGCTAATCGCTTCTAAGTCTGGAATCTATGGAATGGTAGGGGGACAGGCTGTAGATGTGGAGTCTACAGAAAAAGGGGAAGCACTTACCTTAGAAAAGATAGGATTTATTTATCGGTTAAAAACCAGCGCTTTGATAGAAGCTTCTATGGCAGCAGGAGCGATTTTAGCAGGTGCAGAATTAGAAGATGTGAAAAAAATAGAGAGTGTGGCTGAAAAAGTTGGAATGGCTTTTCAGATTCAAGACGATATTTTAGATGTGACAAGTACCAAAGAAATATTGGGAAAAGACATATGTCAAGATGAAAAAAACCATAAGGTTACTTATGTGACAATAAAGGGGTTAGAAGATGCTAAAAGAGTGGTAGAACAGATTTCAAAAGAGGCGATTTCTACATTACAGAGCTGTAATGGGAGAAATGAATTTTTAGAACAATTAATAAATTGGTTAATTCATAGAGAAAAATAGAGGAACGAGTATGTTGCTGGATTTAATAAATAAACCGAATGATATAAAAAAGTTATCAGAGGAAAGTTATGAAAACTTAGCACAGGAGATACGAGATTTTTTGATCCATAAAATTAGTATTTCAGGAGGACATTTGGCCTCTAATCTAGGGGTAGTAGAATTAACAATGGCGATGCACTTAGTTTGTGATTTGCCCAAAGATAAAATGATATGGGATGTGGGACATCAGTCTTATACGCATAAATTATTGACAGGGAGAAGAGAGGGATTTGACGAACTTCGTAAGTATGGAGGTATCAGCGGCTTTCCAAAGAGAAGAGAGAGTCTTTGTGATGCATTTAATACAGGACATAGTTCTACTTCTATTTCAGCAGGACTTGGCTATGTAGAAGCGAATCGGATTCAGAATATAGATTCAACTGTTATTTCAGTAATCGGAGATGGAGCTTTGACAGGAGGTATGGCGTATGAGGCATTAAATAATGCGGCTAGGATAAAAAGAAATTTCATCATCATTTTAAATGATAACGAAATGTCCATTTCAAAAAATGTGGGTGGCATGTCAGAATATTTGAATAATCTTCGGACAGGGGAAGTATATAACCGCGCGAAAAATATTGTGATGAATGGGTTAGAAAGAGTGCCTATCTATGGAGAGAGGATCATTGCGAACCTTCGGAGAACAAAAAGTGGGATTAAACAACTTCTCATTCCGGGCATGATTTTTGAGGATATGGGGATCACCTATTTAGGACCTGTAGATGGACATAATATCAAGCAGTTAGTGAAAACGCTGAACGAGGCAAAAAAATTAGATCATGCAGTTTTGATTCATGTGCTGACAAAGAAGGGAAAGGGATATGGTCCAGCAGAACGTCATCCTTCTCGCTTCCATGGAGTAGAGCCTTTTTCTATCGCTACAGGGATACCGTTAAAGAAAAAAGAAATGCCCACTTATACGGATATTTTCGCTTCTTCTATCGTTCGGCTCGGGGAGAAATATAAAGAACTCACAGTGATTACTGCAGCGATGCCAAATGGAACAGGACTATGCCGATTTCGCAAACTATTTCCAGAAAGATTTTTTGATGTGGGAATAGCAGAAGAACATGCGGTCACTTTTGCAGCAGGTCTTGCCGCTGCCGGAATGAAACCTGTAGTAGCAATTTATTCTTCTTTTTTGCAGAGGGCATATGATCAGATTATTCATGATGTTTGTATTCAAAATCTTCCTGTCATATTTGCAGTGGATAGAGCGGGGCTAGTGGGAAGTGATGGAGAAACACATCAGGGAATTTTTGATCTGTCTTTTTTATCGAATATTCCCAATATGAATATTTTTGCACCTATGAATAAATACGAATTAGCAGATGTGTTGAAATTTGCGATGGAATTTAATGCACCCTTAGCAATCCGATATCCAAGGGGAGAGGCATATGCTGGTTTAAAAGAATTTCGGTCGCCGATTATTTATGGAAAAAGTCTTATGTTATATAAAGAAAGAAAAATTGCATTATTAGCAGTTGGAAGCATGGTAAAAACAGCATTAGAAGTGAGGCTTCGTTTAAAAGAAATGGGGCATACGGTATCATTAATCAATGTGCGCTTTGTACAGCCATTTGACCAAGAGATGATAGAAAAATTAACAAAGGATCATGAACTTTTAGTCACATTGGAAGAAAATCTTTTAAATGGTGGATATGGAATGAAAATCACTCGATTTGTGGAAGAGAGAGGATATCCTATACGAGTCAGAAATATCGCAATACCAAATCTTTATATTGAACATGGAAATGTGGAAATTTTAAAAAAAGAAGCGGGAATTGATGTAGAAACTATCTTACAGAAGATAAATTCTTATTTGGAAAAAAAAGAAGAGAGAGAATGGGAATAAAATGAAAGAACGATTAGATATACTTCTTGTGAAAAAAAAGTTGGCGGAATCAAGGGAAAAAGCAAAGGATATGATCGTGTCTGGAAATGTCTATGTAGAGGGAAAAAAGGAAGAAAAAGCAGGAAAAACTTTTGAGGAAAGCGCTTTTATGGAAGTGAGAGGAGATATACTTCCCTATGTGAGCCGTGCAGGTTTGAAGTTAGAAAAGGCGATAAAAGTTTTTGACATAGATTTAGAAGGGAAAATCTGTATGGACGTAGGGGCTTCTACAGGAGGATTTACCGATTGTATGCTGCAAAATAAAGCGAAAAAAGTTTATTGTGTAGATGTAGGACATGGGCAGCTTTCATGGAAATTACAAAAAGATGAAAGAGTTATCTGCATGGAGAAAACAAATATCCGATATCTGACAAAAAAGGATATCACAGAGGAAATAGAATTTGTTTCTATTGATGTTTCCTTTATTTCTCTAACAAAAGTATTACTTCCTGTGAGAGAATTGATAATAGAAAAGGCAAAAGCAGTGTGTTTAATCAAACCACAATTTGAAGTGGGAAAGGAAAAGATAGGAAAAAAAGGAGTAGTAAGAGAAAGAAAAGTACAAGAAGAAGTGATAGAGATGGTATCTAGTTATGCGAAGGAGATAGGCTTCTCTATTTTAGGTCTTGATTACTCTCCCATCAGAGGATCAGAAGGAAATATAGAATATTTGCTCTATTTACAGAAGAAAGAGGAAGAAGAGAATAGAGATTTTTCTATCAAGAAAATGGTGGCTCTAGCACATGAAAGTCTGTAAAAGGGCGATAGGAGAAAAGGGATGAATAAGTTTTATATTATAACAAATAGTGAAAAAGACATAGAATATTTAGTGAGCGATGATATAAAAAAATTTTTGGAGGATCATCAAAAGACTTGTTTTATTTCAAAGCAGCCTGTAAAAAAAGCTGGAATGACTTATCGTTATACGAATCCGTCAGATGTTCCACTTGATACAGAATGTATCTTAGTATTAGGGGGGGATGGGACTCTCATTCAAGCGGCTAGAGATTTATTTGGAAGAAATATTCCTTTTATCGGAGTGAATTTTGGAACATTAGGATATTTGGCTGAGGTGGAAAAGCAAAATCTGATTCCAGCTTTAGAAAAACTGATGGCAGATGAATTTCAGATAGAAAAGCGGATGATGTTAGATGGAACAGTGTTCAGAGAAAAAGAGAAAGTGGAAAAGGATATCGCATTAAATGATATTGTTATCAGCAGAAGCGGTTCTTTACGAGTGATAGATTTTAAAGTATATGTAAATGGAGAGTTTTTAAATTTATACTCGGCTGATGGAATTATCATTTCTACTCCTACAGGCTCTACCGCTTATAATTTATCAGCAGGAGGACCAATTGTTTCACCTGTTGCATCTTTAATTGTGGTCACTCCCATTTGCCCGCATACATTAAATACGAGAAGCATGATACTTTCTGCTGATGATATTATCACAATTGAAATGTGTCCAGACCGCAATGGAAAAGAAGAAGTGCGGCTAGTTTCCTTTGATGGCGATAATTCTATGAAAGTATTTGTAAAAGACAAAATTGAGATAAAGAAATCAGAACAGTATACAGAGATTATACAATTAAATAAAATTAGTTTTTTAGAGGTATTAAGAAGGAAAATGACGACAACAAAGGCATAGAATAGGAGATGAGAAGTATGAAAATAGCCAGACATAGTAAAATTATTGAACTGATTCACCGATATGATATTGAAACACAAGAGGAGTTAGCGGAGAAATTAAATGAAGAAGGTTTTGAAGTGACACAGGCGACAGTATCTAGGGATATCAGAGAGCTGAAGCTGACTAAACTGGCACTAGATAATGGAAAACAAAAGTATATTATTTTACAGAATCAAGATGTCCAGATGAACGATAAATATTTAAGAGTATTAAAAGAAGGATATTTATCTGTAGATCGTGCAGAAAATATTTTAGTAGTGAAGACAGTATCTGGAATGGCTATGGCAGTAGCAGCGGCATTAGATGCTATGAACTGGAGTGAAATCGTGGGCTGTATTGCAGGAGATGATACGATTATGGCAGCGATTCGCACGAAAGAAGATGCATTGATTGTGATGGATAAAATTAGAAAAATAGTGATAAGCAGATAAAAATATGTGGAGAAAAGATAAGATAGAGAGAGCAGAAAGGTAGGAATAGAATATGTTGCAGAGTCTGCATGTGAAGAACTTAGCTTTAATTGATGAAGCAGAGGTCATATTTTCTCCCGGGCTCAATATTTTAACTGGTGAAACAGGTGCGGGGAAATCTCTTTTATTGGGTTCTATCAATTTAGCATTAGGCGGTAAAGTTTCTAAGGATATGATAAGAGAGGATAAAAATTATGCACTTGTAGAACTCTCTTTTTTTATTCAAGATGAAAAGAAAAGAGAGAAGTTAAAACAGATGGATGTTTTTTTGGAAGAAGATGGTCAGCTTTTTATTTCTCGGAGAATTATGAATGGCAGAAGTACCAGTAAAGTGAATGGAGAAACGATATCAGCAGCACAATTACATCAGATTACAGAGCTGTTATTAGATATCTATGGACAGCATGAACATCAATCCCTGTTATATCGTTCTAAACATCTAGAAATTTTAGATGAATTTGCAGGAAAAGAACTGCTTTTAAAAAAGCAAAATCTGATAGAAGTATTTGAAGAGTACAAAAAGGCAGTAGAAAAAAGAAAAGAATTTCAGCTAGATGAAGAACAACGAGTGAAAGAATGTGCATTTTTAAAATTTGAGATAGAAGAGATTGAAAACGCACAATTAAAACAAGGAGAAGAGGAAGAACTCACAGCTTGGTATAAAAGAGCGATTCATAGCAGAAAAATTTTAGAAACTATCAGCCGAATCCATGAAGAAATCGGCAGTGGAGCTTCAGAAGGGGCAGGGGAGAAAATCGGAAGAGCGGTAAAAGATATCTCTACAATTGTTGAGTATGATGAGGAACTCAATTCTATTCAAGGACAGCTTGAAAATATAGATGAATTATTGAGTGATGTCTGCAGAGAAACGGCTTCTTATCTGTCTTCTCTAGAATTTGATGAAGGAGAATTTTCAGAAAAAGAAAGCCGATTAGACGTGATTCGAGCTTTAGAAGGAAAATATGGAAGCAGTATAGAAAAGATTTTTGCTTACCAAAAAGAAAAGATAGAAAGGCTTTCCCTATTAGAAAATTATCAGATTCATAAAGAAAAAGCAGAAGCAGAAGAACGAGAAAAAAAGCAAATAGTATTAAAGATTTGTGAGGAAGTTTCTTCTATAAGAAAAAAGGCAGCAAAAGGTTTGATAAAAAGAATCACAGATGGTTTAAAAGACTTAAATTTTTTAGAAGTGAAATTTGATATTTTTTTTGAGAAGATGGAAAATCCAACTAGAAATGGATATGATGAAATAGAGTTCATGATTTCTACTAATCCGGGTTCTCCTTTAAGACCCTTGGGAAAAGTTGCATCTGGTGGGGAACTATCACGAATTATGCTCGCAATTAAAACTGTACTTTCAGAAAAAGATGGAGTAGAAACACTGATTTTTGATGAAATTGATACAGGAATCAGTGGGCGCACTGCTCAGAAGGTTTCAGAAAAGCTCTCTGAAATTGCTCAAAAAAGACAAGTGCTTTGTATCACTCATTTAGCTCAAATAGCAGCTATGGCAGATAGTCATTATGTGATTAAAAAAAGTGTTACGAAAAATAAAACTGTCACAGAAATTCAAACACTTTCACAAAATGAAATGATAGAAGAATTAGCGAGAATTTTGGGAGGGGCAGAAATCACAGAAACAATCCGAAATAGTGCAAAAGAAATGAAAGATTTAGCTAAAAAGATGCAAAAAAGGGATAATAGTTTTTCTTAAAGCCATTTATTTAATAGATATAAATTTTAGATAAGGGAGAGAATGTGGTGAAAAAAGAGTTAAAAGAAAGTGTAAATCAGATAGAAGGACAGATGTCCATTAAAAAATTCCTACATGTTCAGCTTATTAAGATCGGTTTCATTGTAGGAATTTTTATGGGTGTATTGGGTATATTTGCTATTTATGAAGGAATCCAACTTGTTACACTCAAATCCGAAGGATATAAAATAAGTAAAGAGGCACAAATAATATTTACAATAGCATTAATAGGTATAATAGTAATTGGCAGTATTTTAATGATAGATATATTATTAAACCGAATAGCACGAAATGTAATCAAAAGAATTAGCGATCCTGTAAATATCATGGATGAAGCAATGGGAGAACTGGCAAGCGGAAATTTGGAAAATCAGGTTATGTATGATACAAAAGATGAATTTTTTAATATGATAGGAAATACAAAAAAAGCCATGCTAGAATTAAAAAAATATATTAGTAGTATTTCTGATACCCTACATCAGATGAGTGAAAAGAATTTGAACGTCAAAATTGAAGAAGAATATATTGGAGATTTTGCTAAAATTCGTACCTCTCTTTTGGATATTGTTGAAAGCTTTAATAGTACTATGTTTGAAATGAAAACTGCTTTTACACAAGTAAGAGATGGTGCTAATTCTATGGCAGATACAGCTCAATCTATGGCAAATGGAGCAGAGCAGCAGTCTAAATATATTCGAGAACTGTTAGACAGAGTAGAAAAAATATCAGCATTGGTACATGAAAATACAACAGCAGCAGAAGGAGTAGAGCAACTTTCTACATCTTCTATCGCTCAGATGGAAGAGCTTATAACAGCGATGAATTCCATTCGTGATGGATCTAATGAAATTACCAGTATTATTGAAGTAATTACGAAAATTGCATTACAGACAAACTTGCTTGCCTTAAATGCATCTATTGAAGCAGCACATGCAGGTGAACAAGGAAAAGGATTTGCTGTAGTAGCAACTGAAATCGGCACGCTAGCTAATTCCAGTGCAGAGGCATCCAAAAATATCACAGAGTTAATACAGAAAAGTATTTCGGCTGTGAATAATGGAGTTGAAGTGACAAATAAAACCGCAGAGATGTTAACAGGAATTTCAAAAAATATTACTACAATTACAGATTCTGTTAGAAATCAGGAGATATATTTGAAAGATATGGTAGATAGTGCGAATGAAGTCGCAGATGTAATTGATGAGAATACTGCTGCTGCACAGCAAAGCTCAGCACTTTCTGAAGAACTTCTAGGATATACGGAAAATGTAGTGGCAATGATCGAACAGTATAATATTTATAAGAGTTAAAAAAGGAAGGGAAGGGGGACATTTTCGCGAAAGGGTCGCACGGCAAGGAAGTTTTCCACCGAAGCCGCGCTTTCGCTCCGTTCCAGACGTAACGGTACTAAATTCGCAAAACCCGCTTCTTGCGGGTTTGCTCATTAAGTGCCGACG
>CAJUHN010000063.1 GCA_910585935.1 uncultured Lachnospiraceae bacterium
TTTGCTCATGTGAGATAAAGAAGTAAAAGAAGTGTAAAAAATTTTGCCGTTCCCTGTCCGGCTGACTGCCGGACGGGTCGGGCTTTAGTCGGGCAATTCTACCTTGCCGACAAAAGAGTAATAGATTTCGATTTCCTGTCTGCGGAGCTTCCCCCGGCGTTTCCCGTCAAGGGCTTCCGATTCGTGGATTACGATTTTCTCCACAAACTCCCGCAACAGGGTCTTAACTTGACCCATAAGTATACATTATTGCACAAAAAAATTTAAGAATATATAGAGAGAATTATTAATAACAAGAATCGAAACTATTTCAGAAAAACAAAATAAAAAAGTATTGACTATTTCTATCAAAATGATCTATTTTATATAAATAAACAAACAAATCATTTTTCAGCTTCCCATTTATCAAACTTTATACTTAGTATCAAGTTTTTGAAAATCTATAACCTATTTCTACATTAAATATTTCAGTAACAACAAGGAAAGTGAGGTGTTTTTCATCTTTGAATAAATTAACAATCGGGCAAATGGCTCGTATGAATGGTATTTCTGAGCAGACTCTTAGACTTTATGATCGAGAAGGTCTATTTTCTCCTATCCATCGGGATACAGAAACTGGTTATCGCTATTATGATATCCGCCAAAGTGCTCAACTAGATATGATTCAGCGAATGAAAACCTTGGGTATGTCTTTAAAAGAAATAAAAACACAACTACATCATTTTGATCTCAGCCAGTTTAAAAAACTTCTAGAGAAAAATTTGAAAGTGTTAGAATGTCAAGAATTAGAATTAATGTATCAACGCCGTGCCATTGAGCGAACTTTAGAAAGTTATGAGTGGTATGAAAGTGCTCCTCCTGATGGTACTATTGTATTAGAATATATCCCCAAACGTCTAATTTATATGATAGATTCTGGTATTAATTTTTATGATTATGGCATTGATATGTACGAAAAACTCCTTCGAGATGTAAAGAAAAATTTAATTGCACATCAACTATCTCCCATTTATTACACGAATGCAGGGACTATCCTTCGCAAAGAACAGTTGCTCACCCATCATTATTACTCCACAGAAATTTTTGTATTAGTAGATAAAGGTTTGGTTCAAGATAACTTAATTACTATGATTCCAGCTAATACATATCTATGTATTTATTGTAATCGTTTTGAAAAAGAAAAAGCATACATCAATAAGTTATTAGAAGAAGCAGAAAAAAAACACTATAAAATTATCGGTGACTATCTCTGTGAAGTAGTAGCAGAAGTCCCTATGGATATGCAGGAACGAGGAATGTTCTTACGTCTTCAAATACCTATTTCTTTTTCATCTACATAAAATCAACACTTGACTTGATACCTTCTATAAGGCTTATACTAAAATTAACAATACTTGGAAATACTTATAATGATCTCAAGAAAGGAGTAATAAAAATGAATTATGAAAAAATTCGTGTAGTACAGTATGGTTGTGGTAAGATGTCTAAATATATCTTACGCTATCTTTATGAGAAAGGTGCTGAGATTGTAGGAGCAATCGACGTAAATCCAGAAGTAGTAGGTATGGATGTAGGTGACTATGCAGGTTTAGGAATGCAGTTAGGCGTAAAAATTCGTAATGACGCGGACGCTGTTTTAGATGAATGTGATGCTGATATCGCTGTTGTCACCCTATTTAGCTTTATGGATGACTGCTATGACCATTTTGTAAAATGTGTATCACGCGGTATTAATGTTATAACTACTTGTGAAGAAGCTATCTATCCTTGGACTACTTCCTCTGCTCTGACCAATAAATTAGATTTACTTGCCAAAGAAAATGGTTGTACTATCGTAGGTGCAGGTATGCAGGATATTTATTGGATTAATATGATTGGATGCGTAGCAGGCGGCGTTCACAAGATTGAACGCATTGAAGGCGCTGTCAGCTATAACGTAGAAGATTATGGTCTAGCACTGGCAGAAGCTCACGGTGCAGGTATGACCCCTGAAGAATTTGAGGAAAAAATTGCACACCCCACTACTTTAGAACCTTCTTATGTATGGAATTCTAATGAAGCGCTTTGTAATAAAATGGGATGGACTATCAAATCTCAAACCCAAAAATGTGTACCTTATTTTTATGATAAAGACTTATATTCCGAAACTTTAGGCACTACTATTCCAAAAGGTAACTGTATCGGCATGAGCGCAGTCGTAACAACGGAAACATTTCAAGGACCAATTATTGAAACACAATGTATTGGCAAAGTATATGGACCAGATGACGGAGATATGTGCGACTGGAAAATTATTGGCGAACCTGATACTACATTCTTTGTACAAAAACCAGCTACCGTTGAACACACCTGTGCAACCATTGTAAATCGAATCCCCACTGTTTTAAACGCACCAGCAGGTTATATCACAGTTGAAAAATTAGAAGATGTAGCATATCTTTCTTATCCAATGCATCTATATTTAGATATGGAATAATCTCAACCTTTTTCCCTCACCTTTCTAGGATCGGATAGGTCGGGCTTTAGGTATTGGGTATGGAGGCAACTCAACAAGATTCTCACAGGACAAAATGAGCGATATGCGAAATTTGATACTGTGGTAGAATCTTACTCTTAAAAAGTGGCAGATTCCTCTGTGCTGGCTTCCGTCAATATATTGTGCCACAAGTGGAAATTTCTTTCTATCCCCTTTGCACCGTATAATACTGGTGATTTTTCAAAATGCCAAAAATGAACGGCA
Organism: uncultured Lachnospiraceae bacterium; assembly: GCA_910585935.1. Classification (GTDB taxonomy): domain Bacteria; phylum Bacillota; class Clostridia; order Lachnospirales; family Lachnospiraceae; genus MGBC136627. Next base: position 2,741 of record CAJUHN010000063.1, read on the forward strand.
CGCCAAGACAGGAAATCAAGAAAAAGTTTCCCGTCTTGGCGTGCCGTCCTATATAGCAGAGGTTATTCAGCTTTTAGCTGATTACAATTCTATAAATAAGAATTTATAGATATCTATTTATATCATTTTGTTCACTGACTACTCCCACAGGCAAGCCCGTGGGGTTCTTACTACCAAGTTTAGCTTGTAATCGTACATCATTTTCAGACTTTGGAATACAAGTGTAAATCTCTCCTCGTAAGGACTTTCATTACCAAGCAGTCCTACGACCACATGAGCGGTAAATTTCTATCTTGCGATAAGGAAGTATAGTCAATCTCCCTCTGTATTTGCCTTATGCTATTTTAATTCCACTATTAAATACTTTGATTTTATTAGTCTTTATCCATTTGATTAGGGCTTTTTCTTTGTTGTAACATTCCTCGAATTTTGTAATACATTTGCTTCTGTTTATATCTTTCGTCTTATCATCGTAACAATATAGCAGAAACGATGAATACCAATCCCGTTGCACGATAGTTCCATCCATTAAGTGATACATTCTATCTGATAGTTTCTTTTTGATATAAGCATCTGCTGTATGATCATATTGACTTGCTCTATAATGATTAGGCACTTCTATATATGTACCACCAGATACCTTGATTTTCCTTTCTATGGTGGTTTGAAATCCCGAAGGACATCGGTTTTTTATAGATTTACCAAAACGCTTTTTTTTATGAAACTTCCCTTTTCTGTTAATAGTAGTTTCTTTTGCTCGTTTCATAAGTTTACTGGCATTTTTAGGTTCCGTTACAAAGACATCTCCGAGACTTCGCAAATGATTCGCATCTTCGTTGATAGCAAGCTGCCTGTTGATAGCATTCTGACGACAAAGTTCTGTATGTTTGGCTTTTCGTTTTTTATAATGGTTGGAATAGTTCCAAGTTTTGTGACCTTTCTTTATCGTTCCATCCAAAACATAGTTTTGTGGATTGGTCGCTCGTCTTGACCTATCCATAGCACGATAGTAAAGCCGTTCTAATCTTTCCGTTTTTTGAATGTTATTACCTCGTTCCGATAAATTTTTAAGTCCTACTTCTGTATCCGATGTATAAGCAACTGTTTGAGTTCCTATATCCGCACCGATCATTCCTTTCCTAAACTTATGTCTTGGATTGCCGTATTTATCATATTTAGGTTTGGCTTTCCCTTCGATGGTTACATGCAAATATATCCTATCGTTACCACGGATTCGTTTTGGTACAAGAGTAGCATAGCAAGGTCTGTAGGTATCTATGCAGCAAGCGTCTTTAACAAGTGTTTCCACAGCTTTACGGTCTATAAGTTCCGATTCAGAAAGATAGGAGAGAACGGCATTTACTTCATCGGTCTGAAATCTATCCTTTATCTGTATACCAAAAACAGTTTTTCCAAGTTTGAATTGTAACTTATGATCTTTGACAGACACAGGAATCCCCCGATTTCCCTGTTTTGCTCTAATGCAAGGCAGTTCTCCATAGTTTGAAAAATGTAAAATTTTTCCATTACCATAAAGGCATTTTTCCATGCCCCGCCAGACATCCTCGGCTTTCGTAAGACCAAAAACAGCATCTATACCATATTTCTTACCAATGGGTATCATAGAAGTTCTACAAAAATTCCAAGTGACATGGTACTGTTTTTGCATTTCATTCAGCTGATTAGCAAGTAATTTCCGTTTCTTTTTATCCTTTATAGAACCATAGAGTTTCAGCAACTTGCGATACCTTTTCGTACGCATTAACTGCTCGTAATTCTTTCTCATAAGACCAATAAGTTCGTTGCCTGCTTTTCTCATGTTATCAGAAAGAGCTACCACCTTTTGCACATCACAAGAAGACATATCCGTTTCAGCAACCAGGATATGTCTGTCAGAAAGCTTATGAAATTGTTTTAGAAGTTTCTTATATTCCTCATTAACCATTCTTTTTCTGCTCCTTAATATACTTCATTACTGTAGCCTCGCTTATATGTCCTACCGTAGATACAAAATATCCTCTTGACCATAAAACTCCGCATCTTGCATAGAACGGTTTTAGTTTTGGATATGCCTTAAATAATTCTATCGCACTTATGCTTTTCAGAGTCCTTACTATATCGCAAGGGGCAACTGTTTGTGGCACATCTACAAATATATGGATATGGTCTTGCCTTACTTCAAGTGCTTTGATTTTATATCCATAATCATCACATATTTTTTGTAATATCTGTTTCAGAGTGGCATCAACATTTCCCTGCAAGACACAAAATTTGAATTTAGGACACCAAATGATATGATACTGAATCAGATATTTACAATGCGAAGTACTATGATATGGTTTCTCACTCATTCTTTTCACCTAACTGATATTTTTCTTGAATGCCTCTCCGCATCAAATCAAGGAAAGTAATCGTTTTACCTTCCTCAACGGAATAGATACGAGCAAGATTTTCCAGCTGCGTTTTCCACTCCATAGGAATCGAGATATTAATTTGTACATTATTTGATTTTGGTCTACCCATTGCTTCAATATCCTTTCTATTTATACATATATTATATATCTATTCTATACGAAAATCAAGTGGAAAATATGTGGCTTTCATCCCATAGGCAAGCCTATGGGTTTTCGCCATGAAATTATAACTTTTTTACCTAACAATGTGATTGCCTTTTTAGGACATTTACTAATGCAGCGATAACACATTGTACATTTATCGCTTGAAACAGCAATTCCATTTTTCACTACAATATTACTCATAGGACATAGCTTTTCACATAAACCACAACCAATACATTTTAGGGAATTGATTTTTAATTTATTTGTATATGTTTGAGTTTTCCAAAAAAAGTACAGTCTTTGTCCGAGCAGTCCTGCCAAATGATATACTATTCCTAATCCCTCTTGTGGCGGTTTCCCACTTTTTATTTTGCGCACGGATCTACATATTTTTTTCTCTGATTTCATTACAATTTTTTTATTTTCTTCAAAGCTACGTTTTAATACTCTCTCATCACAAATACTATCTGGCATTTTCAAATGCAATCCGCCCACTACAATAGCACCATAATTTTTTAACAAACGTGCTAATATCCCTGCGCCGTCACCACTAAAAAGCCCCATTGTGGCAATTATAAAAATGTTTTTTCCTTTCCAAATATACTGATTATTAACAATATAATCTTGAAGTATTTTAGGAATATTGCTATATTGCACTGGATAACCAATCACGATTTCATTGTCATTTTCTATTTTCTCTAGAGCTTCATCATCTTCAATGGAAAATGAATTTTTACTATCATCATATTCTTTTAAGAATTTATCAACACAAAACTTTGTGTTTCCTGTACCGCTAAAATATATTCCTGTCATTCCCTATCATCAACTTCTGATTTTTATACACAACTCTCTGATAAAACTGAAATTTAATTAATGTATATGTTCATCATAAAAATCAACAAAATCCCCGAACAACTCAAAATCCAATGAATTGCACCATTTCTCCCTATCAAGGTTTTGGTATATATAATCGGCTTTATCCTCTGAAAACCGTTCCTTATTTTCCGCAGTATCATAATCAAGCGTTTTGAGCCATTCATCAAATCCCACATTAAACTCCTTGCGATAAGTATCATCATTGAAATAATTATGTCCTTTATTCTCAAAAGGAATGAAGCTGAATCGGGAATCGTCCTTGTACTTTTCATAATAAATTTCGTAGCCATATTCGGCTGGAACAACTTCATCATCGAAGCTATGCACAATCATAACGGCGGCATTGCTCTTTGAAAAGCCGTCCATCGCAGTATTTAAGGCATACTCACCATATTGAAGCCTCTCATGCAGCTTCACAAACGGTAACATCAAATAAATACCATTTCCTACCTGTTTTTTTCCCTCTGCTTCAAACAGATTCGGTGAAGCATTAAAACCCGAACACGCTATAACTGCTTTTACTTCGGGGTGGTATGTAAGTACGCTGCAAACACTGTATCCGCCCCAGCTATGTCCAAATAAAACGATTGGAAGATTTTCAAAATTCTCACTTTCTTCCACAAATGTGATTGCATAATCAAGGTCTATTACTCCCTGTGGAAGTCCTCCGACTCCTTCCCCCTCACTTTCATCATTTCCTGTAGCGTCATAAGAGAAAACATAGTATCCATGACGAGCAAAATAATTCGCACAATCCATATAAGAATTATGCCCACCTCCACCAAAACCATGTGCCATTACAATGATACCACGCTGGTTTTCTCCCCAACTGTACATATAGCCCACCAGTTTCTGCCCCTTATTAGAAGTAAACTCATATTTCGTGCGCTGCAATCCGTCAAAATCATCAACGTACAGCATAAGCGGTTTATAGCTTTCAAATCGCTGGTTAAAATTCTCGTTGTATACCATTACAGACAACGTCCAATCACCAGCAATCATTAGTATAGCCACGATAGACAATACAATAAAGAGAAACTTTTTCTTCTTAGATTTTGTTTTTATATTTTTCATATTTATATCCTTTTTGACTTATTGTTGTGTCGGAAATTTCCGGTTTACCGCTATTATATACCTATTTCTCCTAAAATAAAATAGATTTTTATACTATATATGATAAATTTATCAAAAGTGAGGAAAAAGAAGGAGAACATTTCGACCAGAGGTTCGCGCCAGCAAGGAACGATTCCAACGAAACCGCGCTTTCGCTCCGTTCCAGACGTAATGGACACTAAATTCTCGGCGCGTGACCGCACCGCTCATTAAGTGCCAACGTCTTCCAAGGGGTTTCTTTTGGAATAGTTCCTTACTGGCGCTAGTTCATTGACTATTCTAACAAAAAGTGATAGTTTTTTACAAAAAATATACAATATAAAAAAGACTTTAAGTCTTTTATAAAATGTAAAAAAACATTATAGATTATTGTAACAACTAAATTACACACTACAAATATTATTACTCGTCCATGCTATAAACTAGCATAGGGAAGTATCTATTCCAAAAGAAACCCCTTGGAAGACGCTTGCCCGTTAATGAGCAAACCCGTAAGGGGTCGCGAATTTAGTACCACTACGTCTGGAACGGAGCGAAAGCGCGGTTTCGTTGGAATAGATACTTCCCTATGCGAACCTTATGTGAACCTTGTATAAACCTTTCTATAACCCTTTATAAACTAACTATATGAACGCCTGTTTATCTATGAGTTAAATTCCTCTTGACTATGCTGGTTTAAATTTGTCTCCTCATTACCTACAGTCGAATACGAAATATTAGATGCCGCTGTTTCTACAAAAGGCTGTAATATAAACTGAGAATGAAGAAAAGTAAAAACACTCCATAACTTTTGATAAAGAAAAGCGATGATTACCATACCAATACAAACAGCGATTGTCATCCAAATTGTCTGGAAATAGGGTAAATCAGCAGCTACAGTATAGAATGTATTAGTAACAGCAAAACGAATATCATTCACAAAATAAATTAAAAATGTATGCGCGGCAAACATAGGAAGAGAATATCTCCCAAAAAAGGCTAGTATGTTTAAATTCTGTACAAACATACTAAAGAGCATTACCGCTAAAATTCCAGAAAAAGCAGAAATAAAATAAAAGGTTCTTATTCCTAAAACACAATCACAAATATTCACATACCCATTTAAAATAGGTCCAAATAAAACATTTAAAAATAAGAAAACTGGAAATAAAATAAATTTAAAGCGATATAACTTGTCCAATATCTGATATTTTTGAACATAATATCCAATCACTAAAAAGATACCTGCAATAAATCCAGCATCTATTTTCCAAGGCAATCTAGAAAAGTAAGGAGTAGAAAATAGCATATTAATTCTCCATAACACTTGAGAAGCAAGTAATATCCAAATGCCTAAACCTAGAAAAATAAAGATCGCTTTCTTCTTTTCCATAAAACGAAACCAGAAAAATGCGAATAACTCAGCAAAAAATAAACCTATTAAAAACCAAATTTGCCCTACATAAAGATTGCGGGGCTGTGCATAATATAAAAGAGAAAGCATCTGAAGCCCTAATCCATCAGCTAGAATAACTTCTCGATAACTAGGAATACACATACAGATAAGAAATGCTAAAAAAGCGATAAAAAAATAAGGTAAAATTCTGGATTTTATCTTTTTTTTCAGAAAGGTCTGCAGTGTATCAAACTTTTCTGGATGAAAGCACATACCAGAGAGAAAGAAAAAGATAGGCATATGAAAACTGAAAATCCATTGAAAAGTGAAAGTAGCACCAGAGAGAAGATGTCCCCAGACTACTAAAATTAAAGCAATTCCGCGCGCTACATCTATATAAGAAGTGCGTGATTGCTCTTTTGTAATATTCATAATTTTATCCCCTTTATTGTATTATGATAGGCTGTGAAAGAATGTTTATAAAAACATTTCACATTTTTAAATGTATTTAAGAATACAATGTTTATTAAGAAATTTTATAAATAAGATAAAAAAATTGTAACATCAAATGAAAAAAAAAGGAAGTGGGAAGTTTTAGAAGTAAGAAAAATGTAAAAGAGTAGTAATAAAATAGAAAATAACATAAATGACAGAGGAAAGAGATAATAAAATAGATTATATAAAAAGAGAGAACTTTTTTATATAATCTATTACCTCATCATATTTTTTATTTTTTTCATCATCAAATATAACCATTAAATATCATTCCTGTATAAATAGAAGTTTGATAGGGGTTGCTGTTTCCCTTGATAGGATTCGGATAGGATATCATTGTTTTCTTTACATATTCCATAGGATTTAAAGAGATCATATGGATTTGCCTCAATAAAGTGTTACGAAATGATTTAAATTCTTCTTTATTATTTTCTAATGAGCCATCTTCTACAGCTTGTGTGACTAACGCTTCATCTGGTTTTAAATATCCATTTTCCTGTACCGTTAATCCACTGCTGTCAAGTACATGGCGATAGCGTTTTGTAATATAGTTTAAATCTTGCAATAATTTATGGTTTGTGTCTTCTCGCTCTTCTTGTTTTTTTGCTAAATCATAAAGAGAATTGAAACTGCCTGCTAAATTTTTTATATTTTTAAACATAGCTTCTAAAGAATGTTTCATGCCAATTTCTATTGATTCTCCTTGTGCAGAAACATGTTTTACTGTAATAGCATAATTTCTGTTTAATGTAATCATATTGGAAGGAGATGTCATTTCTTTTCCGTCTATGCTGATAATAGCATTTTGACCGGGGGAAGAAATGTTATTCAGCCCTAAAAAAGCTACACTCCCAGACTGTTTAGAAGAATCTTCATCGGATATTTGAAAAGCTACTTTTCTATATTCGTGAATACCTGTCTGCTTTGCCTGAATTTGCAGAGCACTACTTCCATTTCCATCTTTTAAAACTTCAGCACAGATGCCAACATTAGAGTTATTGATTAATTTCATTAACTTTTCTTGTAACTGTAAATTAGTAGAACCTTCTGCGACTTTAAATTGAAATTCATAAGCAGTATCTCCAATTGTTAAATCAAAAGAATAATGTCCTGGTGCTAAGTCCAAACGATTAGAGGAGATAAAATCTCCAGTATTGATTTGAGAAGTGGCGACTTGTTTTACTTCTATTCTGTGAGCGATTCCCTCTGGTTCTGATTCATAATGATTCCCTATATAAGTAGTATTTAAAACGGATTCATCAGAAGAGTAGGCAACTTTTTGTTCAAAACCATTATTTTCTGAATCTGTGCTTTCCAAAATAGCGTTTTTTAAGATACGAGAGCCTTCTTTAATATCGATAGCAAAGCGTTGTACATCATCAGTAAGCTTTACTTTATATAAAGGCGACTTTTTATTGAGTTTTACAATATTATTATATACTTTCCGCAATTCACTTTTTTTATGGGTATCAAAGCGGCTGACTTTTTGATGACCATAGGTTGTAATATAATACTGATAAGCGCTGCTGATCATAAATTTCCCCTCCTATCCCTGCCTATAGCAGATAAATGTTCTAATGGGGTTAACCAAGCCCCTTTTTTATGAGAAGAGATATCTTTATCAAAAAGATTTCTCTATATTTATTACTATTCTGTCATATGGTTTAAGTTCCGAAAGGTTTTGCGCAGACAAAAGAATATTCCGACGTTGTCATGCTCTCCATTCACAAAACAAGAACAGCCACAAGAAAAACAAATGCTGTCAGGTTTTCGTATAAACTATTTGCCAACATCTGAATAGTAATTATATTTTATTTTATATATCGGGTTAAAATAAAAAAATTTTATAAAAATTTTATATGAATTTAAAAAAAAATATTGACGGGATAAAATCCTTATGTTATAGTGAAAGACGAGAGATGAGAAGAAGTCTTTTTTTTATGCTTAAAAATAAGTATAGAAATTATAAAATGAATTTAAGCGGAGGTGGAAGTTGTGCGCACAAAAATCACATTGGCATGTACAGAATGTAAACAGCGTAATTACAACCTGACAAAGGATAAAAAAACACATCCTGACAGAATGGAAACAAAAAAATATTGCAGATTCTGTAAGACACACACATTGCACAAAGAAACAAAATAATTACGAGGTGATAGATATTATGGGAGAAGTTGCAACAGCAGAAAAGCCCCCCAAGAAAAATTGGATAAAAGGCATAAAATCTGAGTTTAAAAAGATAATCTGGCCAGATAAAGCATCACTTGGTAAACAGACAATAGCGGTCGTAATAATTTCTATTATTTTATGTGCATTAATTGCAGGATTAGATGCGGTCATTCAATTTGGACTCGGTTTCCTATTTTAAGGTAGGGGCTGAATTGCCCAAAATAAGCCAAATAAAATAAAGATGAAGGGTGATTAGATGATATGGCAGAGGCAAATTGGTATGTAGTTCATACTTATTCAGGTTATGAAAATAAAGTAAAAGCGAACATTGAAAAAACGATTGAAAATAGAAAGCTTCAAGACCAGATTTTAGAAGTGATAGTTCCTATGCAGGATGTCGTGGAAATGAAAAATGGGGCTAAGAAGCAAGTACAGAAGAAAATGTTTCCAGGATATGTGCTGATCAATATGGTGATGAATGACGATACCTGGTATGTTGTTCGGAATACTAGAGGCGTAACTGGATTTGTAGGACCGGGATCAAAGCCTGTTCATCTCACAGAAGCTGAAATGGAATCACTGGGAATTAAGTCTGTCAGAGAAATGGTAGTAGATTTTGAAGTCGGTGACAGCATTACAGTAGTTTCAGGCGCTTGGCAGGATACAGTGGGCATTATAAAAGCGATTAATTTAGGAAAACAGAGTCTTACTATCACTGTCGATATGTTCGGTCGGGAAACGCCGGTAGAATTAAATTTCACAGAAGTGAAAAAAATTTAATAAATAATAAAGAGTTCTCCTTCCTCTTAGATGGAGGATGAATTGCCAAAATGAAGCTTAATAGCAGTGGTAGGCGGAGCGAAAGCGGTATCCCCCACTGACATGAGGCAATCTACGTGAAATATTCGCTCCTAACTACCGCGAGTGGATTGAAAGAAATAGGAGGTCTTAAAATGGCTAAAAAAGTTACTGGATATATTAAATTACAAATTCCTGCTGGAAAGGCAACACCAGCACCACCAGTTGGTTCAGCTCTTGGACCACATGGTGTGAATATCGTTCAGTTCACAAAGGAGTTCAACGCTAAAACAGCAGATCAAGAAGGAATGATTATTCCTGTTGTTATTACTGTCTATGCAGATAGAAGTTTTACTTTTATCACAAAAACTCCTCCAGCAGCAGTTTTATTAAAGAAATATTGCAAGATTCAATCTGGATCTGCAACTCCAAATAAAACAAAAGTTGCTAAGATTTCCAAAGCAGATTTACAAAAAATCGCAGAAATAAAGATGCCGGATTTGAATGCAGCTAGTTTAGAAGCAGCGATGAGCATGATCGCCGGTACAGCAAGAAGTATGGGAATCACAGTAGAAGAATAATGAAAAAATTATAGTTTTTTTCTAATCAGTAGAAAATAGAAATGTGGGAGGGCAAAGCCCGATAGAATACCACTAGGAGGTTAAAAATGAAAACAGGAAAAAGATATGCAGAAGCTGCTAAGTTAGTAGATCGTGCTACTCTTTATGATACAGCAGAAGCAATTTCATTAGTAAAGAAAACAGCAGGTGCGAAATTTGATGAAACCATAGAAGCACATATCAGAACAGGCTGTGATGGACGTCATGCAGATCAGCAGGTTCGTGGAGCAGTTGTATTGCCTCATGGAACAGGAAAAAAAGTGAGAGTTTTAGTGTTCGCAAAAGGTGATAAAGTTGCAGAAGCAGAAGCAGCAGGTGCAGAATATGTGGGTGGAGAAGAATTAATACCGAAGATTCAAAATGAAGGATGGTTTGAATTTGATGTAGTAGTTGCTACACCTGATATGATGGGTATTGTTGGTCGTTTAGGTCGTGTACTCGGACCAAAAGGTTTGATGCCAAACCCGAAAGCAGGAACTGTTACTATGGATGTTACAAAAGCTGTAAATGATATCAAAGCTGGTAAAATTGAATATAGATTAGATAAAACAAATATTATCCATGTGCCAATTGGAAAAGCTTCTTTTACAGAAGAACAATTAGCGGACAACTTCCAAACTCTCGTTGATGCAATTAATAAAGCAAAACCTAGCGCAGTAAAAGGACAGTATTTAAGAAGCGTAACACTCACTTCTACAATGGGTCCGGGCGTGAAGTTAAATGTGATGAAATTAGTGAACGGATGATATAGAATTTTAGAAGATATAAATTTTTAGAAGATAGAAAAAGCCCACTTTTTATTGTGGGCTTTTTTGTTATGAAGTGTGATGGTATTTGTTTTTTATAAGAGATGGTATGGGGATTATGAGAAAGAGATGGGAGGCAGAAGAAGGATTTTTTGTTAAGGGAAAAGGGGTGGCTAAAGGGTCACATATGAGAAAAAATATCCCCAGTCAGCCGCGCTCTCGCTCCGTTCCAGACGTAGCGGTACTAAATTCGCTGTTTCGCTTCTTGCGAAACTGCTCATTAAGTGCCGACGTCTTCCAAGGGGCTGTCTGGGGATATTTTTTTCTCATATGTTACTTTATCGGCTGTTCTGTAAACGTAGAAAAACTTTTGTTTGAATTAACAAGAAAAACTGATTTTGAGAATGGGAATGTATATAGTAACTATCCTTTGATTTTGTTTGATATGGATAAAGTTGTTGTCCAGACTAAAGCTGATAAACAAGTAATTTGTGATTATGAAGAGTTGTGAATCCAAAGATTCTTTGTCTGAACTGCTTGGATTATCAGAAGAACAATATGTTTGATCTGTAGAAAAAGGAAAAGCCCTTGAAACTATGATTTTTTAATTGTATAATAGTGGGAAAAAAGGAAAGAGAGGAATGGAATTATGGATAATCCGATTGTGATATTTGAAATGGAAAATGGAGATGTAATAAAGGCAGAATTATATCCGGAAATTGCTCCAAATACTGTGAATAATTTTATTAGTCTTGCTCAAAAAAAATTTTATGATGGTCTTATTTTTCATAGGGTAATTAAAGGATTTATGATACAAGGAGGCTGCCCAGAAGGGAGTGGAATGGGAGGACCGGGATATGAAATAAAAGGGGAATTTTCCAGTAATGGATTTTTGAATGAGTTAAAACATACAGAAGGAGTGCTTTCTATGGCGAGGGCATATATGCCTGATTCTGCTGGTTCTCAGTTTTTTATCATACATAAGGATTCACCACATTTAGATGGAGAATATGCGGCGTTTGGAAAGGTGATAGAGGGCATGGACGTGGTGAATAAGATAGCAGAAACGCCAACAGATTATATGGACAGACCTAAGAAGGCACAGGTGATGAGTAAGGTGACAGTGGAAACATTTGGAGTAGAGTATAAAGAACCAGAGAAATGCTAAAATGTGGAAGAGTTTGGTTTTTATTTTGGAGTGTACAAAAGAAGAAGAAAAAGGAATTTTGAAGTTGAAAGAAGTATTTGAAAAGCAGGGGATTGATGTAAGAGTTTATGGAAAGGAAAGAGGATGGAGACTGTTGCAAGGGGATAGTTTGCAGCAGTTTTTTTTCGTAGGGGAAATGGTATTGGTGACAAATGATAGTATGATAGGAAGAGAGGCTCTTTTAAGGGGTATTGCGGTATTAGGATATGAGAGAGAGGGGGAATTTCTTTCTGGAATTAGCTATATTACACAGAGTTTAGAGGAATTATCTGTTTCTTATGTGAAGAGAGTGTATTGCCGTTTTCATGACCTCCCAGTGCAGATACAAGAAACACAGCGTCTGTGGATACGAGAGATGATAGAAGAGGATGCAGAGGAGTTTTTTCGGATGCAAAGGGAAGAAGATATTTCTCAGGTGATGGAAAGAAGGAGGAGATGTGTGGAAGAGGAAAGGGCATTTATTAAGGAATATCGAAAGAATCAATATGCTTTTTATGAGTTTGGGTTTTTTAGTATTATAGAGAAAGAAACAGGAAAATTGATTGGAAAAGTTGGAGTAGAGGAACATAATAGGGAGGGAAAGAATGATTTAGAGTTGGGATATTGGATTGAAAAAAACAAAAGGAGAATGGGATATGCTTATGAGGCGGGGGATGCGGTGTTGAAATTTTTAAAAGAAGAATTGGAATTTTCGGGAGAAATCTGTTGTTTTGTGCAGCCTGAGAATATGGCTTCTCTTAAAACTGCACAAAAGCTAGGATTTTTAAAGACCGAACAGATAGCGGATAAATGCTATCGCTGCGTCTGTATGTTGTGAATTAATGATGATGCCAAGACGGGGAGAATCTGTATAGAATAAGTCTTTTTTTGTACTCATGGATAGATCAATAGTATAGGGGCGTTCTTCTCCTCCAGAAACAGGGGAATACCAACAGAGGGCATCGGAAATGGTATCATAAATATCGGAAGGGAGAATAGTTTCTAAATCATATAGGGCATTATCAGTAGCATATTGACTGATAATATCATCATTTCCTATTATACAATCCAATGTTTTAGAGGATATGATAGATCCTATTTTTTGCATGGAACGATAATCTGCTTTAGTAACCAAATATCCACTATAACTGAAACTATCATTTATTGTGATATATTGAGTTTCTGGATTAAGATGATAATAATCGGAAAAGCTGTCTATTAGTTCTGTATACTGTGGGTCTTCAATTGGATTATTAAATATAGCACAGTAAAAAATTTCTTTAAAATTTATTTTATGATAAATGGAAGAAGATAATGGATAGCCTAGCAGAAGAATGAAAATTGCTCCTATAATAAAAAAACGATAGTAATCCCAAATATATTCCATTTTTTTCTTAAAATTGGGAATTTCTTTAAATTTCTGCCATTCCGATTTCACGGATTCTTTCCATGACATGATAGTACCTCCTTATTTTATGAAAAAGTAAAATGTTAATAAAGTTAATTGTAACATAAATCTGGTAACAAACAAGAAAAAAATAAAAGAAAAAATGAAATTTTCATAAATTATGGGGAAGGATTTGATTTTTTCTGTACATTTCGTTATAATTGTGAATAGAAGATAGATAGGAAATAACAAAGGACTAATTGTTAAGTAATAAAAAATATATATAAACATACACAAAAGTGGACACAATAGTCTTTTGTCTATGGCTTAACAATAGGTTTCAAGGCTTAGTGACTGCTACTGCTGAAAAGTATGTTGCAGAGATGAACTACGTTGTACAATAAGGTAAAGACACACCTTCCAATGTCATTTTCAGTTGGAAGTGGATCTATGTCAATACTTTGGACAAAAAAAGTCGAAAGATTATGCTGCTTTTTT
>CAJUHN010000064.1 GCA_910585935.1 uncultured Lachnospiraceae bacterium
TTAGCGCCGTTTATGGATAGTGAAGATTTGAGAGAAATTGCAGAAACACTGTTAAGAGAAGAAGAAACGTTAGAAGGGAATATACAAGACATAGTAGCGTTAGCACCGTTTATGGATAGTGAAGATTTGGGAAAAATTGTAAAAACATTTTTAGCAGACGATAAAGTTTCGGAAGATAATATACCAGATTTAACGGCGTTAGCACCATTTATGGATAGTGAAGATTTAGGCGAGATAATATTAACAGAATTAAAAGATGATAAAGATATAGAAAATATAAATGGTTTTTTACAGTTTTTAGAAGAGGATAGTATTACGAATATAGTCAGAGAATTATTAAAAAAAGGAAAAATGAAGATAAAAAATTTAGAGAAATGGGCATCATTTATGGATGAAGATGTTTTAGGAGATGTAGTAGAAGAACTTATTAACAATAAAGAATATAAAATAACAGATCTTCAGCCATTAATGCAGTTTTTAGATGGGGATAAAATAAAGGAAATTGTGATGAAGATGGTCAAAATGGAGTGATTTTTTAGCCTGTAACAGAGAAATTGTTTTACTATATAAAAAATGATAACTTTTTATAAGATTTTAGAATAATATATTATGATATTATCTAGGTTACTTGAAAGTGAAAGGGACGCTACGGCAAGGAGGTATTCCAGTGAAGCCGCGCTTTCGCTCCGTTCCAGACGTAGCGGTACTAAATTCGTAGCCCTTTACAGGACTACTTATTAACGGGCAAGCGTCTTCCAAGGGGCTTCTTTTGGAATACCTCCTTGCCGTAGCTAAATTGTTGACAGTTCAACTTTTTGAAAAGACAGTTTCATGATAACCTTAAAATAAAAAAGTTAAATTACAAAAGTATCATTTCTTAATTTCAGTTTTTGGTTGACATTTATCATTGTATTCTGATATGATAAGTATAGAAAGAGAATTCTCGTTTGCAGGTTTTTAGGTACACAGAAAGAATTTGTTTGCCACTACTATTATCAGAAAAATGAAAAGAATAGGAGGAATATTATGAAAAGAAAACACAAAGTTTTAGGAACTGTTCTGACTGCTAGTATGCTAGCTGCGTCTATGGCGATAACGGCATCTGCTGTACAAATTACAGAAGATTCCGCCAAGACTATTGCACTGGAAAATGTGGGAATCACATCAGAAGATATACTTTATATGGAAGCAAAGTTAGATTATGATGATGGAAAACAGATCTATGAAGTAGATTTTTTGACAAAGGATTATGTGGAGTACGATTTTGACATCAATGCTGAAGATGGTACTATTTTATATATAGAATATGACTGGAAGACTGCTCCTATATCAGAGTTAGGAGCAAAGGAAACGGTTACACTAGAACAGGCTAAAACACTTGCCATAGCCCATGCAGGACAGACAGCAGAAACTGTTACATTCAAAAAGACAAAAACAGATTGGGATGATGGCAGAAGAATTCATGAAGTGGATTTTTATACAGCAGATGGAAAAGAATATGATTATGAAATCGATGCTGTGACAGGCACGATTATAAAATGGGAATATGATACAGAAAATTATATTCTTATGCCCCAAACAGTTAATCCTACACCACTGCCTGTACCTTCACAGAATGAAGATAATTCGTCTACAGAAATATCTGAAAAAGAAGCAGCAAAGGCTGCAGCTTTGAAACACGCTGGACTCAGCTCCGCTAATGTGAGATGGGGGAGAGTAAAACTAGATTATGAAAATGGTCGTCTAGTTTATGAAGGAAAATTTTATTATAATAATCTGGAATATGAATTTGAAATTGATGCTGCAACTGGTGTGATAGTAAATTGGGAAATAGAAAATTATATCTCTATACCTCAAACAGTTAATCCTACACCATCGGCTGTACCTTCACAGAATGAAGATAATCCATCTACAGAAATAACTGGAATAGAAGCAGCGAAGGCTGCAGCTTTGAAGCACGCTGGACTCAGCTCCGTCAATGTAATATGGGGAGAAGTGAAACCAGATTATGAAGATGGTCGTCTAGTCTATGAAGGAGAATTTTATTATAATAATCTGGAATATGAATTTGAAATTGATGCTGTAACTGGTGTAATAATAGATTGGGAAATAGATGATTAATTTTTTTCTGATAACTGATGTGAAGTAAACATAAAAAAGAAAAGCTCTATGCAGATGTAAAATTCATTTGTATAGAGTTTTTTTACAAAATAGCAAGTAATAACTATAATATTTGACCTTTTATAAATCTTAGATTTTAGGTGAATTATATAGTAATAGCAAACATCTTACTTTATAAGTTTGCCTATATTATGAATTAGCGGAGGTAAGCATCTCTTCCAAAAGAAGCCCCTTGGAAGACGTCGGCACTTAATGAGCCGTTTCGCAAGAAGCGAAACAGCGAATTTAGTACCGTTACGTCTGGAACGGAGCGAAAGCGCGGCTTCGTTGGAAGAGATGCTTACCAGAGCGTCCCCCTTTAGTCAAACAAATCAAGCTTATTCAAAATTTTGGTATATTAGGAAAATATTCTTGCATATATCTAGGAAATACTATATACTAAATAATAGAAATTCGTACACTTTAGAACTATTTATGAGGAATTCAAAATAATAATAGGAGGAGATAAGAAATGAAAAGTATTGAAAATTTCTTAAAGAAGTATAGGATTGACAAGAAATTAAGACTATCATTTAGGAGTATGAAAATACTAATTTTAATTGAAATGATAGTTGGAGTAATTGGATGTACGGTAATCAGCAAAAATTTAAAAGACTTTTACAATATAGATTACCAAAATAGTATTTGTCAGATGGAAATTTATAAAGATACTCAGACGATTGAAAAGATGCTTTTAAGTTCTTTGACAACAAGTAATTTAGAAGAAAGAAGAGCCTATTTAGAAGAATCTCATGTATATTCTGATAGTATTGCTAATAACCTTAAAAAATTGAAGGAAACCTTTTATGATCAAAAACTTTTGACAGAATTAGAAACTTCTATTAAAGAGGCGAAAGGGTTAAGAGAAGAATTAATTGCATTAGTAGAAGCGAATCAGATAGATGATGCACTTCTATTTTTTAATGGTAAATATGGTAATGTAATAGACCAAGCGCAAGATATGTTGGTTCAATTTGGAAAAGAAACAGATGAAGCCGCACTTCAAAAACATGTAGATGCTAATCGTATTGGAGTTATAAGTGTATTAGAGTTGTTTGCTCTCGGCATTATTTGTGTTATTTTATCATCTGTATTGGGGAAGGCTGTTACAAAACAGCTTGTAGAGCCAATTTATGATATAAAGGGAGCGACAGATAAGTTAAGAGAAGGAATTTTGAATGTGAAAATTTCGTGCGAATCAAAGGATGAATTTGGAGAATTAGCAGTTAATTTTAATGATTCATGTGAAACATTACATAATATTGTTACAGATGTGGGAAGTTTATTAAACCAGATGGCGCAGGGAGATTTTAATATAGAAGCTAAGAAAGAGTATGTAGGAGAATTTACAGAAGTACTTCAATCCATACAGAAAATGAATTATGACTTAAATAATACATTAAAGAATATTAATGAGGCATCTGTACAAGTGGCATTAGGTTCAGGGCAGCTTGCTGAAGGAGCGCAATTACTTGCAGAAGGGGCAACAGAACAAGCGAGTACGATAGAAGAATTGACAGCAACAATAGAAAATGTATCTAAGCTCGCACAGGATAGCGCGGCAAGAGCAGAAAATACATATTATATGGTAGAAGATGCAGAGAAAAAAGCTGAACGTAGTCAAGAAGAATTAAAAGA
Organism: uncultured Lachnospiraceae bacterium; assembly: GCA_910585935.1. Taxonomy (GTDB): domain Bacteria; phylum Bacillota; class Clostridia; order Lachnospirales; family Lachnospiraceae; genus MGBC136627. The sequence continues at coordinate 3,799 of CAJUHN010000064.1, forward strand.
ACTTACAAACGCGATGGAACGTATTAATAGTACTTCTATGGAAATTCAAAATATTATAGCTTCTATCGAGGATATTGCATCTCAGACAAATTTACTTTCTTTAAATGCATCGATTGAAGCGGCTAGAGCAGGAGAAGCAGGAAGAGGATTTTCTGTAGTAGCGGATCAGATTAGAAAATTAGCAGCTGATAGTTCACAAGCTGCTGTAAATACAAAGGAATTGATTGAAAAGTCATTAATGGAAATTGGGAAAGGAAATGATATTACTAATAAAACCGTATATGCTTTAAATGAAATTTTAGATATAATGAAGTCTTTTTCAAGTACAATAAAAGGAACTAGCATGTTATCGAATAATCAGGCGGAGCTTTTGAAACAGGTTGAAGCTGAGGTGGAACAAATATCAGAAGTTGTTCAAAACAATTCATCTGCTGCACAAGAAACATCTGCAACAAGTGAGGAACTATTAGCTCAGTCAGAAAATTTAAGAAAACTTGTTGAACAGTTTAAACTGCGTGAGAAATAATATATTAGTAATAAGAAGTTATAGTAAATAGATGGAAGTAATAAACAGATTTCAAAAACGAAAAAAGCCACGAAAAATTTATATTTTCGCTGGCTTTTCATATTTTATGACTTTATTTTTTGAAATAAATAAAAGAAAAATTTTAGTTTCTATCATGAAAAGGAGAAGAGCATGATAAAATAGGAATGATGGATAAAGTATAAAAGTAAAGGGAGGTAAGTTCTTAGGATTTTTCATTGAATCTGATTTTTGGATATGGTATGATTTTTCTAGATTCAAGGTTGAAACACATGGAAGGGGAAGTAAGATGGAAAAAACAACAGAAAAAGCGGAACAAGTGTTAAAACAATATTTTGGATATGATAAGTTTCGAGAGGGACAGGAAAAAATCATACACAGCATTTTAGAAGGAAAAGATGCATTAGGTATTATGCCGACAGGAGCGGGAAAGTCTATTTGTTATCAAGTACCAGCACTTATGTTGGAAGGAATAACATTAGTGATATCTCCTTTGATATCCTTGATGAAAGATCAAGTGAGTGCGCTCAATCAGGCTGGAATACATGCAGCATTTATCAACAGTTCTCTTTCTTTTCGTCAAACTCTTTTAGCACTTCGCTATGCGAAAGAAGGGCGATATAAGATTATCTATGTAGCGCCAGAGAGATTAGAAACAGAGGAGTTTCTGGATTTCGCTCTTCAAAGTCCGATTTCTATGTTAACGGTAGATGAGGCACATTGCATTTCTCAATGGGGACAGGATTTTAGACCAAGTTATTTAAAGATTATGGATTTTGTTGTAAAACTCCCAAAACGTCCAATCATAAGTGCATTTACTGCGACTGCTACAAAAGAGGTCAGAGAAGACATTATTTGTATTTTAAATTTAGAGAATCCAGAGATTTTATTGACAGGATTTGATAGAAAAAATTTATATTTTTCCGTGCAGACTCCCAAAAATAAATATCAGACAATTTTAGAATATATAAAGATAAATTCAAATAAAAGTGGAATTGTATATTGCTCTACCAGAAAAAATGTAGAAGATGTGACAGAAAGACTACAAAAAGATGGTATTTCAGTCACAAAGTATCATGCAGGACTTTCCGATGAAGAACGTCAACATAATCAAGATGAATTTATTTATGATCAGAAACAGGTTATGGTGGCGACAAATGCCTTTGGAATGGGGATAGATAAGTCTAATGTGAGATATGTCCTGCATTATAATATGCCTAAGAATATGGAAAGCTATTATCAAGAGGCAGGACGAGCAGGACGAGATGGAACGCCAGCAGAATGTATTTTATTTTATAGTGGGCAAGATGTTATTACAAATCAGTATTTTATAGAAATGGAAAAAGAAAATGAAGAAATGGACGAAGAAGCTAAAAAATTAGTGAGAGAAAGAGATAAAGAACGCCTGAAAAGAATGACATTTTACTGTTTTACGAACGATTGTTTAAGAGAATATATGTTACGCTATTTTGGAGAATATGGGAGCAATTATTGTGGAAATTGTTCTAATTGTATGACACAATTTGAAGAGGTAGATGTCACAGAAATCAGCAGAGATATCATTGGGTGTGTATTGGAAAGTAGGCAGAGATATGGCATCAATGTGATCATGGAAACATTACATGGGTCTAATACAACAAAGGTGAGGCAGTATCAGTTGGATAGAAATTCTTATTATGGCAAATGGAATACCTATCCTATTTTTAAGCTCAGACAGATATTCAATCAATTATTGTTAAAAGAATATCTACATTTGACAGAAGATGAATATGCTATTATAAAAATTAATCCTAGTGCAAAGGGGATTTGGGAATATAAAGAAACATTGAGAATGAAGTTAGTAAAGGGAGAAAAGGCTGTTTCTATTAAAGAAGAGAGTAAAAAAGTAGCAGAGAAGATACCTCTTACAAATAGAGAAAAAGAACTGTTTGAACAGCTCAGAGAATTACGAATGAAAATAGCAAAAGAGGAGAGGATGCCTCCATATATTATATTTTCTGATAAGACATTGACCGATATGTGTGTAAAGATGCCGTATTCTAAAGAAACTATGCTGATGGTGTCTGGAGTGGGGGATGCGAAGTATGAAAAATATGGACAGAAGTTTTTAGATGTGATAAAGAGGTATTCTAATCAGATAGAAGGTTATTAAAAAAGAGTAAAGTTATTGTTATAGAGAAGGAAAGCGGCTTTTTATTGCAACACAGCAAAACATTTGATATAATTTAAAAAAGATAGGAGATATTATCAATAATGGTTATTATTCAGGGTGTTGGGATTTGGGGTATTGTATTTATTGGCGAAGGTTCACGATTTCTCCGTGATATACCCCAGCAGACGCGCTTTCGCTCCGTTCCAGACGTAATGGACACTAAATTCGCAGCCCCGCTTCTTGCGGAACTGCTCATTAAGTGCCAACGTCTTCCAAGGGTCTGCTTAAGGTATATCACGGAGAAATCGTTACTTTTTAGCAATGGTGCAGTTACGTTGTATAGACTACATTTTACCTGAGTTTAAAGATTTGTTCAGGGTATGGTAATGTAAAAAAGTTTGAAATTTTTTAATTGTTTATTAGTCCTGTTTATGAAAACGTAAATTTAGGGTAATTATGAAAACAGTGTAACAATAGTGGAATTATGATTCATAGGTATAGCTTAACAAAAAGCTGATAAAATCAAAAGTATTACTTTCTTGTACTTTTTTGTAGGCAGTGTATTTTTTACTTAGAATAGCCAACGAACTAGCACAGGGGAGGAAGTATTCCAAAAGAAGTCCCTTGGAAGACGTTGGTACTTAATGAGCAGTCCTGTTAGGGACTGTGAATTTAGTACCATTACGTCTGGAACGGAGCGAGAGCGCGACTTCGTTGGAATACTTCCTCCCCTGCGCGGAAACTGAGATTTTATGTACATCAAACAATTATTTATTGAATAGTAACTATAATTTTATATACTCTTATAAAAGTTTTGATAATAAGAAAGGAGTAGTTATGCGTAATGTAAAATTAACAGAATTAATAAAAAAGATGAGCTTGATCAATAAGACACCTGATATTGATGCGGATTCTATTCGGATTACACAGCCAGATATTAACCGTCCAGCACTGCAGTTGACAGGGTTTTTTGATCATTTCGACAGTGATCGTGTTCAGATTATTGGGTATGTGGAATATGCGTTTTTAGAAATTTTGACAGAAGAGAGAAAAAATAATATTTATCAGCAGTTATTATCCAGTAATATTCCTTGTTTAATATTTTGTCGGGATTTAGAGCCAGAACAGAGTTTAATAGACATTGCATATCAATATGGTGTGCCGATTTTAATATCCAAAAGCAGTACCTCTTCTTTTATGGCAGAGGTGATTCGTTGGTTAAAGGTGCAGTTAGCTCCTACTATTACGATTCATGGAGTGTTAGTGGATGTGTATGGAGAAGGTGTGCTGATTATGGGGGAGAGCGGAATCGGAAAAAGTGAGGCTGCTTTAGAGTTGATCAAAAGAGGACATCGGCTTGTGACAGATGATGTAGTGGAAATCAGAAAGGTGAGCGATGAAACTCTGATAGGAACTGCACCAGAGATAACAAAACATTTTATTGAGCTGCGTGGTATTGGGATTATTGATGTTAAGACGTTATTTGGTGTGGAGAGTGTGAAAGATACACAATCAATTGATATGGTGATTAAATTAGAAGAATGGAATAAGGATAAGGAGTATGATAGGCTGGGATTGGAAGAAGAGTATACAGAATTTTTAGGAAATAAGATAGTGTGTCATTCTATTCCGATTCGTCCAGGGCGTAATTTAGCGATTATTGTGGAATCGGCAGCGGTTAATTATAGACAGAAGAAGATGGGATATAATGCGGCGAAGGAATTATATAATCGAGTGCAGAAGAATTTTGCAAAACAGAATGAGGAAGATTGAGTTTTAGTTAGATAGGATAGAGAATAAATAAATGGATATCGGAGGATAAAAAAATGGGAAGATTATGTTTTGGAGTGGATTTGGGTGGTACAGCTATTAAATTGGGATTATTTGATTCGGAAGATGGTTTGTTAGAGAGTTGGGAAATTGTAACAAGAAAAGAAGAGGGAGGAAGCCTTATTTTAGATGATATTTCTGTTGCTATTTTAAAAAAGATAGAAGAAAGAAAGATTTCAAAGGAGGAGATTTTAGGTGTGGGAATTGGTGTTCCCGGACCGGTGACTTCAGATGGATATGTGAATAGTTGTGTGAATTTAGGTTGGGGACGTTTTGATGTAGCAAAGGAATTGGGTAATAAGGTAGGTATGCCAGTAAAGGTCGGAAATGATGCTAATGTAGCAGCGCTGGGAGAGATGTGGCAAGGTGGAGCGCAGGGATATCAGCATGTGGTTATGATTACGTTGGGAACAGGAGTAGGCGGCGGCATTATTATTAATGGAAAGATATGGGAAGGTGTGAATGGTGCTGCTGGTGAGTTAGGACATATGCCAGTTGTATATGAAGAAACAGAAACTTGTAATTGTGGTAAAAAAGGATGTTTAGAACAGGTGGCTTCTGCTACAGGTATTGTGAAGGTGGCAAAACGTCTGTTAAATGAAACAGATAAGCCTTCTTCTTTGAGAAGGGTACAGTATATTTCTGCAAAGGAAGTTTTTGATGCGGCAAAAAATGGAGATGAATTGGCGAATGACGTGTTAGAAAATATGGGAGAATATATGGGGATAGCTTTAGCGAATGTGGCATCGGTAGTAGATCCAGAAATTTTTGTAATAGGTGGTGGTGTTTCTAAGGCAGGAAAAATTTTAATTGATTTGATTCAGAAATATTATAAGACGAAAACTTTATTTAGCACGAAGAATACAAAGTTTGCTTTGGCACGTCTTGGAAATGATGCGGGGATTTATGGAGCGGCAAAAATGGTGTTGAGTTGAAGTGGTGTGGAATTGAAATAGAGGTAAATTGAAATAAAGTTGGATTAAAATAGAGTTAGATTGAAATATTGAAATAAAGTTAGATTGAAATAGAGTTGGATTGAATGGAGATTAAAATGGCGGATGAATTTTATCAGGCGATCTGTGAGAGAATAGGAAGTGCGAGTGTTAGAAGGGATGAGAGTATGAAACAGCATACTACGTTCCGAATTGGGGGCACAGCAGATTATTATATGTTACTGAAGACAGAGAGGGAATGGCAGGAAGCGATTGTGTTGTGTCATCAATATCAAAAACCTTATACAGTAATCGGAAATGGGAGTAATCTTTTGGTGTCTGATGAAGGCTATCGAGGAGTTATTTTACAGGGTAGCAGAGAAAAGGAGCAGATTGTAAGAAAAGGAACTAGCATAGAGGCGAGTGCTGGAGTGCCATTGGCACTATTGGCGAAAAAGGCTTTAGAATATTCGCTGACAGGGTTAGAGTTTGCTTCTGGAATACCGGGAAGCTTAGGCGGAGCGATTGTGATGAATGCTGGTGCTTATGGCGGAGAAATGAAACAGGTGATTACAAAGGTGAAATTGTTAGATAGAGATGGGACAATTCAGACATTATCGACAGAGGAGATGAAATTTTCTTATCGTCATAGTATTTTACAGGAAGAAGAAAAGATAGCGTTGGGAGCGGAGCTCTCTTTGCAAGAAGGAGATTTTAACAGGATACAAGAAAAAATGGAGGACTATTCCAAAAGGCGTCGAGAAAAACAGCCATTAGAATTTCCAAGCGCTGGAAGCACTTTTAAAAGACCAGAAGGATATTTTGCTTCAAAACTGATTATGGAAGCAGGGCTTGCTGGAAAGCAAATTGGAGGGGCGAGAGTATCAGAAAAACATTGTGGTTTTATTATTAATACAAAAGATGCGACAGCAAAGGATGTATGGGAATTGATTGGGTTTGTGAAAGAGATGGTATTTGAAAAATTTCAAGTGATGCTAGAGCCAGAAGTGAAATTATTGGGAGAGTTTGAATAGAATCTCTTGTTTAAATGCCATGAATAGCCATGCTGGCAGTATGGAGGTAAAAATGAGATTTGTGATTGTGACAGGGATGTCCGGTGCAGGAAAGAGTACAACATTAAAAATGTTGGAAGATGTGGGATACTTTTGTGTGGATAATTTGCCAATCGCTTTAGTTGGAAAATTTGCGGAGTTGATTTATCAAAAAAATAGAGAGATAACAAAGGCAGCTCTGGGAATAGATATAAGAAGTGGTCAGGCATTAGAAAATTTAGAAGAAGTATTAGAGGAAATGACAGGGCGAAATTTTCCCTATGAAATATTATTTTTAGATGCTTCAAATGAAACTTTAATAAAGAGGTATAAAGAAACTAGAAGAATGCATCCATTAGCAATAGATGAACGGGTGGATAAAGGGATTATATTAGAGCGGGAAAAACTTTCTTTTTTAAAGGAACATGCGGATTTTATCATTGATACTAGCTTACTGCTCACACGCGAATTAAAATTAGAATTAGAAAAGATATTTGTAAAGGATGCACAATATAAAAATTTATTTGTGACAGTATTATCATTTGGGTTTAAATATGGAATACCGAATGATTCTGACTTAGTATTTGATGTCAGATTTTTGCCTAATCCATATTATATAGAGGAGTTAAAGCCGAAAACAGGGAATGAGAAAGAGATAAGAGATTATGTGATGGCATTTGAACCTGCACATATATTTTTAGAGAAGATCACAGATATGTTAAAATTTTTGATTCCTAATTATATTTTAGAAGGAAAGAATCAATTAGTTGTCAGTATAGGCTGTACAGGAGGAAAGCATCGTTCTGTCACATTGGCAAATGAAATTTATGAAAGGCTCAAAAAGAATGATGGAGGGTATGGGCTTAAGATAGAACATCGAGATATTGAAAAGGATAGAGCATCTAATATATTGGGGAATAAGAAGGTATAATAGATAAGTAAGATAAGAATGGTTTGATATAAGAGGACTAGAAAGGTAAGACAGCTTGTAGGTTTATGAAGGGAGTAGATATGTCATTTTCCAGTGAAGTAAAGGATGAATTATCTAGGCAGATTGTAGAAGCGAGGCATTGTCAAATTGCAGAGGTGGCTGCTATCATTAGTTTATGTGGCAGAATTTTGATTTCAGCAAAAGATACCTATGGTATTAAAATACATACGGAAAATATTGCTGTGGCGAGAAAGTACTTTCAATTAATCAAAAAAATATTTCAGGTTCATGTGGAAGTATCTGTTCGGAAGAATGTTTATTTAAAGAAGGGAAAAACATATACCATAAGCATTTCAGATCATGAGGATGCACTTCGCATTTTACAGGCTGCAAAATTGATACAAGATGATGGAGAGATATTAGAAAATTTATCCATTACTGATAATTTAGTGATACAGCAGCCTTGCTGCAAAAGAGCATTTATTCGTGGAGCGTTTTTAGCCACGGGTTCTATTAGTGATCCAGAAAAATCCTATCATTTTGAAATTGTATGTGCGACATTAGAAAAGGCAACACAGTTAAAAAACATCATTTGCTTTTTTCATATTGATGCCAAAATCATACAGAGAAAAAAATATTTTGTTGTATATATTAAAGAAGGAGCGCAGATTGTAGAGATTTTAAATGTGATGGAAGCCCATGTGGCATTGATGAATTTAGAAAATATTCGTATTTTGAAAGAAATGCGCAATACAGTAAATCGAAAAGTGAATTGTGAAGCGGCGAATATCAATAAGACAGTATTTGCTGCAGTAAAGCAAATGGAAGATATCAAATTTATTAAAAATACAATTGGATTTGAAAAATTAGCAAAGGGTTTGCAGGAAATAGCACTGCTCAGATTAGAGCATCCAGAGGCTACTTTAAAAGAATTAGGGACGATGTTAAACCCTCCCGTCGGGAAATCTGGAGTAAATCATAGACTTCGGAAACTAAGTGAAATTGCGGAGAATATAAGAGACTAATCATTAAGCAGTTAACAAGTAACCATATTTTGGAAAGGAGAAAACCAATATGATAACAAAAACAGTTAAAATTTCTGCCGAAACAGCAGCACAAGAAAATCCCATTGCATTTTTAGTACAAGAAGCAAACTGTTTTAAAAGTAAAGTTTATATCACATGTGATGGCAAAAGGGTAAATGCAAAGAGTATTATGGGAATGATGACATTAGGACTGCATGAGGGAAAAGAGGTAATGATTTGGGCAGAGGGGGAAGATGAAGAAGAAGCAGCTCAAAAAGTGGCGATATATTTAAAAAGAACGAGTGAGGATGAGAATAAATGAAATTTACACATTTACATGTGCATACGGAGTATAGTTTGCTAGATGGCTCTAGTAAGATAAAGGAATTAGTGAAAAGGGCAAAAGAGCTGGGGATGGACAGTATTGCGATTACGGATCATGGTGTTATGTATGGAGTGATCGATTTCTACCGAGCGGCAAAGGAGGAAGGAATCAAGCCGATTATTGGATGTGAAGTCTATGTCGCTCCGGGTTCTCGATTAGAAAGAGAAACCAATACAAAAGAAGAGAGATATTATCATCTTGTTTTATTGGCAGAAAATGATAAAGGCTATCATAATTTAATGAAAATTGTATCAAAGGGTTTTGTAGAAGGGTTTTATTACAAACCTAGAGTGGATTATGAAGTGTTAAAAGAATACCATGAGGGAATTATTGCTCTGAGTGCTTGTTTGGCTGGAGAAGTGGCTAGAAATTTGGAAAGAGGTCTGTATGAAGAGGGAAAAAAAGCCGCACTTCGCTATCAGGATATTTTTGGAAAAGGGAATTTTTTCTTAGAGATGCAAGACCATGGAATCGCAGCGCAGAAAACAGTAAATCAGCAGCTTTTGCGTCTATCGAAAGAATTAGAGATCGATTTGGTGGCGACAAATGATATCCATTATACCTATGAAACAGACGTAGATGCACATGATATTTTGCTTTGTATTCAAACAGGAAAAAAGGTTTCTGATGAGAATCGAATGAAATATGAAGGGGGACAATATTATTGTAAATCTCCAGAGGAGATGGAACGGTTATTTCCATATGCGAAAGAGGCATTGGAAAATACAAATAAAATTGCAGAGCGTTGTAATGTAGAAATCGAATTTAGAGTGCCAAAACTTCCTCGTTATGCTGTTCCAGAAGGGTATAGTTCTTGGGAATATTTGAATAAATTGTGTTTTGAAGGGTTAGAAAAGAGATATCCTAATTATGAGGAAAAGACAAAAAAACAATTAGAGTATGAATTATCTGTTATTCAAAAGATGGGATATGTAGATTATTTTTTGATTGTTTGGGATTTCATTCATTTTGCCAGAGAACATCAGATTCCAGTCGGACCGGGAAGAGGTTCTGCCTCCGGCAGTTTGGTTTCTTATACATTGGAGATTACCAGTATTGACCCACAGAAATATAATTTATTATTTGAACGATTTTTAAATCCAGAACGTGTTTCTATGCCTGATATCGATGTGGATTTCTGTTATGAAAGAAGGCAGGAGGTGATCGATTATGTGGTACAGAAATATGGAAAAGATTGTGTGGTACAGATTGTAACATTTGGTACTATGGCAGCAAGAGGTGTGATTCGAGATGTAGGAAGAGTATTAGATATGCCTTATGCGAATGTAGATGTGATTGCCAAGATGATTCCAAATGAGTTAAATATTACGATTGATAAGGCGCTAAAGGCGAATCCAGAGCTGAGAAAGGTATATGAAGAGAAAGAGGAAATTCATTATTTGATTGATATGTCAAAGCGTTTAGAAGGACTTCCCAGACATACGTCTATGCATGCAGCAGGAGTAGTGATAAGTCCGACTTCTATTGATGAATATGTGCCGTTATCGAGGGCTTCTGATGGTTCTATCACAACACAATTTACAATGACAACATTAGAAGAATTAGGTCTGCTCAAAATGGATTTTTTGGGTCTGAGAACATTGACTGTGATACAAAATGCAGTATCCATGGTCAGAAAAGGGAAAAATCCAAATTTAAACATAGATGAGATTGATTATAATGATAAAGCTGTTTTAGATTCATTAGGGACAGGAAAGACAGATGGTGTGTTCCAACTAGAAAGTGCGGGAATGAAAAGTTTTATGAAAGAATTAAAACCGCAGAGTTTAGAAGATATTATTACAGGAATTTCACTCTATCGTCCCGGACCGATGGATTTTATCCCTAGATATTTAAAGGGCAAAAATAATGCAGCTTTTATCTCTTATGATTGTCCACAACTAGAGCCTATTTTAAAAACAACATATGGTTGTATTGTATATCAAGAGCAGGTAATGCAGATAGTGAGAGATTTAGCTGGATACACTATGGGAAGAAGTGATTTAGTGCGGAGAGCTATGTCTAAGAAAAAGGCGGCTGTGATGGAGAAAGAACGGCAAAATTTTGTCTATGGGAATGTAGAAGAAAATGTGCCGGGATGTATTCAAAATGGTATTAAAGAAGAAACGGCAAATAAGATTTTTGATGAAATGATTGATTTTGCGAAATATGCATTTCCGAAAGGACATGCTGCTGCTTATGCGGTAGTTTCTTATCAGACAGCTTATTTAAAATATTATTATCCATTAGAATTTATGGCCGCTTTAATGACATCTGTCATTGATAATTCCTCGAAAGTATGTGAATATATTTTTTCTTGCAGAAATATGAACATTTCTATTCTTCCTCCTCATGTCAATGAAAGTGAGGGTACTTTTTCTGTATCAGGAAATAGTATACGATATGGATTAAATGCGGTAAAGAGTGTAGGAAAAAATATCGTAGAGAGTATTGTAAAGGAACGGAGAAAGAATGGTAATTATACCAGTTTAGAGAATTTTATTGAACGCCTTTCCAAATCAGAAATGACAAAACGCATTGTGGAAAATTTAATTAAAGCAGGTGCTTTTGACAATATGGGAGGGACAAGAAGACAGCTCATTGAAGTTTACGCTGCGATTATGGATCAAGTGAACTCACAGAAAAAGAAGACGATTGAAGGACAGATGAGTCTATTTGACTTAGTTTCAGAGGAGAATAAAAAAGAGTATGAGATTCAGTTTCCAGATTTAGGAGAATATAATAAAGAACTGCTGTTGCAATTTGAAAAAGAAGTGTTAGGTTTTTATATCAGCGGTCATCCATTAGAAGAATATGAAGAAAAATGGAAAAAGAATATCACTGCGATGACCAAAGATTTTATTTTAGAAGAAGAATTAGGAGAAACAGTTGTAAAAGATGGAGAAATTGTTTGGATAGGTGGGATTATTACTGCAAAAACAGCAAAGAGTGTGAAAAATAATAAGATCATGGCTTTTATTACCATAGAGGATTTAGTGGGAACAATAGAAGTGGTGATATTTCCTCAGAATTATGAAAGAAATTATGATAAGCTTAATGTAGATAATCGAGTTTTTGTAAAGGGAAGAGCATCTATCAGTGAAGAGGGAAATGGAAAGGTGATCTGTGAAAAAATAGTTCTATTTGATGACGTGCCACAGGAACTTTGGATTAAACTTGAAAATGGAAAAGAATATGAAGAAAAAGTAAAAAAGTTAGAAAAAATAATAGGGGATTCAAAAGGAAATTCTTCTATTACGCTTTATCTTGCTGAGGAAAAGGCAAAGAAAGTATTGCCAAAGGATAAAAATGTGACTATAAACCACACACTTTTAGAAAAATTATATAAAGAGTTTAGTGAAAAAAATATCAAAGTTGTAGAGAAAAGTATTGAAAACATTTCCAAAATGCTTTAAAATAAAAAGATAGTTACTATTCAGAGGGGTGTGAACGGTTCACGCTGGATAGATGATATACCCAGTCAGTCGCGGTCATGCTTTTGAGAAGCCTAGCGGATATAAAAAACAATGTTGAGTTTATTGTAAAAGAGTGTGAATTTGGCGTTTTTTAAGGTTGAAGGGGGAATTATCATTTATCCAGCGTTATCTTCTGTATGAGAGTGTAATGTGAATTTATAGCAGAATGGTAATAGTAATAAAAGATAGAAAATATCAGCACATAATCATGAAGTATTTGGTGGATACTAATTGTATATTTGATTTTAGATAAAAATAATATGTGCGAGGATAAAAATGGGTTATGGTTTTGGGGACTGGAAAGTTAAAGGGGACGCTACGGCAAGGAAGTATTCCAGCGAAGCCGCGCTTTCGCTCCGTT
>CAJUHN010000065.1 GCA_910585935.1 uncultured Lachnospiraceae bacterium
CGGCAGCCGCTTCATGGCTTCGTTTAAGGAGATGTCCTCCACCCAGTTTTCCTCCAGGTTCTTTTTATCGCTGATCTGATCCATAACGTAGAGAGGGTCTCCGCCGTCTGTGTACACCGGTTCATAGAGGCTGACCGGGGTCTGGATGGCATCCAGGGCATAAGTAATCTCTTCTTTGCTGATGCCGATCTCGTCGGCGATCTCCATAAGTGTAGGCTCCTTGGCATTCTTTCTTGTCAGGCCTTCCCTGGCATAGATGGCCTTGTAGGCAATATCTCTCAGGGAACGGCTGACCCGGATAGAGTTGTTGTCTCTCAAATATCTTCTCACCTCACCCAGAATCATCGGTACGGCGTAAGTGGAGAATTTTACATTCTGGGAGGTGTCAAAATTATCAATGGCTTTAATCAACCCAATACATCCGATTTGAAATAGATCATCTACATTTTCGTTGCTGTTGGAAAATCTCTGAATCACACTCAGCACCAGCCTCAGATTTCCCTTAATATACTTTTCTCTCGCTTCCTTATCCCCCTGCAAAATTTTCTGAAATAATGCCTCTTTTTCTTCATTCTTCAATAAAGGAAGCTTTGCTGTATTCACCCCACAGATTTCCACTTTATAAGCCGCCATATAAACCTCCCTAATTATAGCTTTCCATTTGTCTTTTCACTTCTGCACTTTTTTTCTATTTAAGTTTACATTCGATAAGAAGCTTTCTGAATTAAGGATTCACGAAATGAGAAAAGTTTATACGAAAAAGCACTCAAATTCCCCATGCCATTTCCTTCCATCTCTAACATCAAAAACCATCTTATTTATAAATAAAAAAAGGAATATTCTAATGCCAATGCCATATATGGTAGAAAAAGCTACAACTATGTAGTATACTTATAAAAGTATAATTGAACACTATGAAACCGAATTTGCACACATATTTGTAGTAAAAAATAACCCGACAAAACTTAGCATAGAATATCGGGAATTATACTATGCCTTTGTGTAGAATATAGTCAGATAAGGAGGGATATAATGGATTGGATAACGGGTATTCAAAACGCTATCGACTATATCGAGGAACATTTAACGGAAAGCATTGATTACGATAAAGTTTCAGAGCAAAGTTTTTCATCCAGCTATCATTTTCAACGGATATTCAGTATTTTGTGTGGATTTACTATCGGTGAATATGTTCGCAATCGCAGACTTTCTCTTTCTGGCAGCGAATTAGCAACCACAAATATAAAAGTAATAGATGTTGCGTTAAAATATGGCTATGAAAGTCCGGACAGCTTTGCTAAAGCGTTTCAAAAATTTCACGGTATCACGCCATCGGCTGCCCGTATGAACGGCAGTAAGCTAAAATCCTTTTCCCGTCTTATTCTAAAAATATCTTTGGAAGGCGGTAAATTAATGAATTACAGAATCGAAAAAAAGCCAGAAATGATTTTAACGGGATACAAAAAACATTTCACCGGCGCTCCCTACGGTAAGGAAAGAGAACAGCAAGAAGAACAACTTTTTATAACGACAAGAGGAAAACAATGGTTTCTTTGTGGTGCATCTCAAAATATTGATGCACATTGCGTTATCACCAATATTACAGATGAAGGTTATGATTATTATTATTGTCATTTGCTAGATAGTTGGGAAAGAGAAAATCTTTATAATAAATCAGTTACAGGTGTTGATTTTGTTGAAGATTTGGGATTAGAAAACATAGTTATTCCCCAAAGCACTTATGTGATTTTTGAAACAACGGATATAAAAAATCCCATTTGGGATTATTTTGATCTTCTGAATTTGAGAATCCAAATCCTGACCGAATGGATGCCTGATATGGGATTCCAATTAAAAAATGCACCTGAGCTTGCAGTTTATCATTGGCAACCTAAACCCGAACGAAATGTTCAAATTTGGATACCGATAGAAAAAATCAAATAATACAACCTCGCCGCCTGTAATAAAGTGGGCGGCATTTCAAAAAAATTATGAAACCACCTAACCAACCTCAGATTATTCCGACTATATAGGCGTAACAATCATGATTGAAACGAAAAAGGTGAAGATGAAAATGAACGAAATACTTAAATTACTTGATGATAAAGACTTCCTTGATAAGATATATCATTTTTCTTATCACAGATGCAATACCTCTGTTGAAGCTGAAGATCTATGCTCGGATATAGTTCTTGCTGTAATCTCAGCCATACATAAACAAGAACAGATTGAAAACTTTTATGCTTTTGTATGGACTATTGCTCGCAGAGTTTATGCTGACTATTGTAAAAACAGAAATGCAAAATGCCAAGTATTCAGCATTGAAAACAGCGAACTAATTTTGGCATCGAAAGAAAATGAAATAGACGAATTTATTGAGGAAGTAGCTGAACAAGAACAAATAAGTAGAATTTTCAAGGAAATTGCTTTTTTGTCAAAGGCATATCGTGAAGTGATGGTAATGTTCTACATTGATGAGTTGAAAGTAAAAGATATTGCTATAAAACTTAACATCAACGAAACCACTGTAAAACAACGTTTGTTTTCTGCACGAAATTCAGTTAGAAAAGAGGTTGAAACTATGAGCGAAAGAACTTATGTCTTAAAGCCTATCAAATTGGCTATTTCAGGAACTGGAAATCCTTACGGAAACGATCCTCGTTCTAAAACCGAAAGGATGTTTTCTCAAAACTTAATTTACTTGTGCAAAGATAAACCGAAGTCAGTCAAAGAACTGTCTGAGGAACTTTGTGTGCCTATGCCTTATATTGAAGAAGAATTGGAAATTCAATGTCATGGTGAAAACGGAAAATATGGTATGCTTCGCAAACTTGATAACGGCAAGTATGCGGTAAATATCCATTTGGTGGACTATGATGAGTACGACCAAGCCAACAAGATTTATGAAAAGCATTTACCTGAGTTTTGTAAAGTTATCAAAAACTCGCTGAAGCAGAATGAAGAAAAAATACTTTCGTTCCCTTATTTAAGCGAACAGAATGATTTACGATTCATTATGTGGTCTTTGATCTCAAGAACCGTTTGGGATTTTTCTGAAAGAATCAATAAGGTTCTTGCAGAAAAATACTTTTCTGACATTACTCCAATTAAAAGGACTTTTTCTTGTGTTGCAGTTGCATATACAGAGGAACAATATCCTGAATTTGATTTCTACAGTAATGATGGCATTGATGCAATTTCAATCGGTGGATATAAATCGGTATTCGTATCCAATATTTATGGTAAGCGTATAGATAAGCACTTTGATTGCGGACACAACCTATCTCACGATCCAAAGCTCTTAATGGTACTCAGAGCTATTGGAGGAGTTACGATTGATGAACTGTCCGAAACCGAAAAAGAAATAGCAACCAAAGCACTTGAATGTGGGTATCTTCGCAAGAATGGAAATATGATTGAACCTAAAATTATCGTGATTGACAGAAAAAATGATATGGACTTCTATAACCTTTCTTTTGATCTCAATAACGATATGGAAACGGTTATCGAGCAAATTGCCGCAGAGCTTTCTGTATTTATGAGAACACACATCCCCGAACATCTGATGGATGAGTATCAAATCTATACAGGACTTATTGCAGGCGTCAGAATATTGGCAAAAGCAATAGAGGAATGTATCAACGAAGGTCTGCTTGTAGAACCTGAAAACAGGGTTGGAGCAGAAGGTGTGTTAATGATTGTAGAACGATAAGTAGTATTCCCACTTACCGAAAAAATATCGCCGCTTCCTTCAATGCTTCTGGGGTACTGTTGACAGGCGGAAAGTGAACGAACAGTCTTGTCTTTGAATTTCAAAGCCGATACATTAACGTGATACCAAAACCACAAGGGATAAGTCTATCCTTTTTAGGTCAAGTCAGTATGCGTTAGTGTATCGGCTTTTTTGCTTTGCTCTTTTTCAAAAATTTTTCGCCCTTTTCGATGGATATTTATTAAGGGGCAAAAAGCAGTAACACAGGAAGTCATTAACCGTCAGCAGACCTCGCAGGAAACAAAAATCAAACCAAAAGATTACGGATTTAAGGCTTTTATTTCGCCCCCTGCGAGAAATGACAGAGATTAACTGTTTTGCTCTCTATGTCCTCTTCTTCTTTTCTTTTGAAAAAGATACCCCATAAGAAAAGATATCAAGATTCCTCCTACTATAATTTTAATAATATCACTATACATCGCAATATAACCCGATATTTCCCCCCAAGAAGCGCCTGCCCATGCCCCTAAAGAAACTAATGCTGCATTCCAAATCAAGCTTCCAACCAATGTAAAAGATAAAAATTTTCCTATTTCCATCTTTGTCATTCCTGCTGGGATAGAAATCAGACTCCTCACCATAGGAATACAACGACAGAAAAATACTGTAGCGATTCCATACCGTCGAAACCATGCCATTGTTTTCTCCACATTCTGTTTCTTAAAATGCAGTATCTTCCCCACTTTCCCATCTAAAATCCGTTCCAGCCGTTCCTGATTTAAAATATAGCCAACTCCATATAAAACAATCGCTCCTAATACAGAACCTAATGTAGAATAAATAATAACACCAAATACATTCATATTGGTACAAGTAGTCAAAAACCCACTAAATGGTAAAATAACTTCTGATGGAATAGGAGGAAATACATTTTCTAAAAAAATCAATAAAAGTATACCAAAATACCCATATGTATTTGTGAGATGTACAATCCATTCCTGCATGAACACCCTCTTTTCTATTCTATTTCACTCTTTTATTCTAATATATTCTCTTTTTCTTTATTCATTCCTAATCTAATCAGAATAGTTTTTATCCCACACCAAGAAATTCCTCATTTAATTTTTATTTGTACCAAATTGGCAAATAACATACCCCACTAAACATATACCTACCAAAATGCAAACAAACGAAAGAACAAATTTACTCTTCATTCGTTTTTCTTTTTTTCTATTAGAAAGTAACAAGCAAACGCCATATATTGCAAAAATTAGACCAATACAACTTTGAACAACCAAACTTACAACTTCCATTACAGATTTATCCTCAACTTTCTATGTAATTTGCATCATTCTTTATGAATATACATTCTTGTCATATTAGGCTCTCCATCTCCCTGTACCATACAGAGAAATTCCCAACCATATCTCTCATAAAAAGATATATGATTTGTTACAAGATATAAAGTATCAATTCCTTTCTCTTTCATATCATTACATACATAATCCAGCAAAACACCAGCGATTCCATTACAACGCTTATCTTTTTCTATATATACAGCACATACATTTGGAGTTAGATCTTTCCTATCATGAAAATCATTCTCAATAACTCCTAAACCACCAATAATCCTATTATCCTCCATTGCCACATACCATTGAGGAACAGTTTCTTTTTTCGTCAAACAAGCCTCCATACTTTCCACATATGCCTCCAAAGAAATATGCCATTTTTCATGAAACCATTGTGCAGCTCGTTCTTTTATTTCTGGTTTATCGATAAGTCTTATTATTTCATAACCCATTTCTATATCCTCCTATTCCATTTTTTCTCTTTTCAACCTCTCCCAAACTATTACTTCCATATCATTTAGATAATAACAAAACATTTCTTTTCAAAAATCCAACCACTTTTACAAACAAATCTCAAAATCATTTTCCAGAAAAAAGTCTACAAACAGCAAAACCATTTGTAGACTAAATCTTTTAACGGAGAGTGTGGGATTTGAACCCACGCGCCCGTAATGGACAACTGCATTTCGAGTGCAGCTCGTTATGACCACTTCGATAACTCTCCATTCTTTCTTATAAAATTTATCTTTATAAGTATAAAATAAATTTCACCTTTCGTCAATACCTTTCTAACAACATTTCTTTTCTGTTGTTACAGTTTAGTCTATCTGGACATCAAAGGTTCGCTACGGCAAGGAAGTATTCCAAAAGAAGCCCCTTAGAAGACGTCGGCACTTAATGAGCAGTTTCGCAAGAAGCGAAACAGCGAATTTAGTACCGCTACGTCTGGAACGGAGCGAAAGCGCGGCTTCGCCTAAATACTTCCTTGCAGGGGCGACCCTTCTATCCAACTTTCCCCATACCATAAAACCAAAAAATTCAAAAAACCGCCCATATCTCACGATATAAGCGGTATTCTGCCTCAACTCATTCACTCAACCAATAACACTTCCAAAAACTAAACTAATATTAAAAATAAAAATCAAACTGATTTAATAAACTACTGGTATTATTATAATAATTTCCTTTATTATTATAAAATCCATTCTTCAACGAATCATTGCTCACCTGTTTTGAAATTTCTGCTGCCTGTGATGACACTCTATCTGCATAGGAATTATTTCCATTGAATAATGTCTTAATCTTATTCATATCAGCCTTTTTAAACTTCTCTTCATCAATAGACAACTTATTTCCTTCTGTAATATTAATACCTACATCTGACAATAAATTCTTATTAGCCAATGTAGTTTTGGTCATCGACAGAGTTCTTCTCAGCACATTTGTAGATGTCACATCACTTCCAGATTTCACCAATGAGTTATAATCATCTATAAAAGATTTCACTGCCTTGGTGATGCCGTCTATATCATATCCTTTTGTCGTCGTTTCTTCTCCAGTTTCTTCATCTTTCGTTGTGATATCTTTTAATTTAAACAGGGATTTCGTTCCTGTTGCTGTCAAAGCATCTGCTGAAGATTTTAACTCATCTGCATCTGTCTTTGCCTGTGCCATCTTCTTATCTGTGGTGGTACTCTTCTTTACAGTATCCTTATCTTCTGATTTATCAGAAGAAGATATAGAAGATTGCTTTCCATAATAAGCCTTTGCTAACTTTGCAAAACTTCCATTTCGGATGCTATTGTAGTCTGTACATAAGTTAGATAAGTTTGTCATCCAATCAAATGAACTATTATTATTATTCACTCCAAAAAACATATCCATTCCTCCTTGCTCGTTATTTTAGGATTCCATTCCTTTTATAGTTATCATAATTAGCTCATAATCATTTATATGTGCCTTTTTTGTTTATGATTATAGTATAACATCCTAATTTTGGAAAATCAAGTTTTTATTCAAATCTTACGATTTCTTTTTTCAGCCGATTGATGATCTTTTTCTCCAATCTAGAGATATAAGACTGAGAAATTCCCAATAAATCAGCTACCTCTTTCTGTGTCATTTCATTTCCATCGCTAGTGTTCAGTCCAAACCGCAATTCCACAATGGTTCTCTCCCTAGCACTCAACTTATTAATCGCTTTATTTAATAACTTTCTTTCTATCTCATCCTCAATATCTTTATAAATAACATCTTCATCTGTCCCTAAGATATCAGAAAGTAACAATTCATTTCCATCCCAATCCACATTTAAAGGTTCATCAATAGAAACCTCCATCTTTCTTTTACTATTTCTCCGCAAATACATCAAAATTTCATTTTCAATACATCTAGAAGCATATGTTGCTAATTTAATATTTTTTTCTGGATTATAAGTATTAATCGCTTTTATTAATCCTATTGTTCCAATAGAGATTAAGTCTTCTACTCCCACTCCTGTATTGTCAAATTTCTTAGCAATATATACTACTAATCTCAGATTATGTTCAATTAATCTCGCTTTCGCCTCATCTGCTCTTTCCGATTTTAAATTAGAGATCACGACAGCTTCTTCCTCTGCTTCTAATGGAGGAGGCAGCACTTCTGTTCCTCCTATATAGTGAACCTCTCCATGTTTTGAAAGAAGCAGACTCTTAAAGCTTGGCATAACCTTTAGTTTAAATCGATTCGGCATCGCCACTTTAATAAACATATTTTCCCCTCCTATCCATGAAACCACTCTGTATGTAACAGCATATGATATTTTCCTGTTTTTGATAAAGCCTCTGGACAAATTGCTACATAAGGATGCCTTATCTCTATCCTATTGTCTTTTTGTAAAATTTCTAAACTATCCGCTCGTATGCCAACCAACACTCCCTGTTTTTTTCCCACAGAAGAATAAGGAATGAGATAGATAGGAATCGAAATTTCTCCTGTTTTATAAAATTTGACTATTGCTTCCCATATCTCTCTTTCCAATAAGTCCTCTGCCCAAGATAATTCTAATAACATTACTGGTTTTTGACTGATTGGCTCTCTTAAACAATTCCCTGTGTCCAATAAAGCTTTTCCCTTCACAGTTCGCTTCTTATTTTTTAATATTACAGAGTAAATGATAGCTTCTGTTTGTCTTTTGCTATAACATTTCATCAAAAAAGTCCATAAAAAACAGGCTGCACATATCAATACAATTAACATACTAAACTCAATCTGTGCATCCTTATCTCCTTTTATAATTTGTCTTATATAATCTCCTAATTTTGTATAATTATAAAGCCCGTTTATCGTTCCCCCGACAAAAAAACTCGTACCATAGAAAAAAACAACTGTTTTTGCAAACTCCTTTTTACTTTTTATTTGGTATGCAATCTTAACCATTAGAAAACTAATACATAACATATAAAGATTTAAGGCTAGTTTTATAGGTCTTCGGGGTAAAAAAAAAGGTAAACAGTAGCAAACGCCACCACAAAAGGAAGCTATCAATCGTCTCAAAGTTTTCGTTTTCTTTTTTAAGACTGTTCCATTTAAGGTTAAGATAATAAAATCCATAAAAAAGTTTACCAAAAATAAAATATCTATGTATATAACATAATGCAAGGTCGCCTCCTTTACAGATAGATAAGCTAAGAACATTTTGATTATAACAAAATATTCTTAAAAACTTTGTCAAATCTTGTAATGGAAACGACCTTTTTAACGTCTTTTTTCTACCAATTTTTAACATTACTTCTATCCTAAAAGATAATTCTAAAACTTTCCTTTTGGATAAATAATAGGATTTTTATAGCTATAATATAGAATCTCTCTTAGTTCCTCTGTCCATTTCTGATCATAGAGCCGATAACCTTTTATCATATAGAGTAGCTTCCCGAAAACAGGATCTTCATTCTCTTTTGCATACTTTAAAAATTCTTCTTTTGCCTTTTCTAATATGGTCTGTTTACAGATCTCATCGACTTTATCGGAATTTATTTTCCCTATTCGACATGCCATTCCTATTGCACAAACAAATTCTGTTTCAGCGATTAGGCTATTGATAGGATTACAAAGAATCTTTCTAGCGACTGCACTATGTATAATAGAAATAATCATTTTTATCTTTTCTTTTTTGAGAGAAAATCTGGTATTTTGATATTCTGCTCTTCTACTCGTGTCTGTCTTTTTGTGGGTTCAAAATTGATGTTTGTCCTATTTGTAGAAGTATTATTAGTATTATTTGTGGAAGAATAAACTCGATTGATAATAGGTTTCACTTGTCGATATTGATTTTCCATATTGTTCATATTGGACTGATAATTGAAACCATTATTTGTCTTCACTGTATGCTGTGTAGAACTTGTACTATGTTGATTATCTAATCCTGTGGCAATGACAGTAATTGTAGCTTCATCTTGTTTTGTATCATCAAACATCGCTCCAAAGATGATATTCGCTTCTTCTCCTGCTAATTCCTGCACATAACTAGCTGCTTCATTCGCTTCTATCAAACTGATATCTCCAGAAATATTAAAAATGATATGAGAAGCTCCTTGTATGGTCGTTTCTAACAACGGGCTGGTAACTGCTGTCTTCACTGCCTCAATCGCTTTATCATCACCCTTTGCTGCACCGATTCCGATATGTGCGATCCCCTTATTGAGCATAACTGTTTGGACATCTGCAAAGTCCAAATTAATCAGCCCCGGAACATTGATGAGGTCTGTGATCCCCTGTACTGCCTGCTGTAACACTTCATCTGCTTTTTTTAAGGCTTCTGGCATAGTTGTCCTGCGATCCACAATCTCTAACAATTTATCGTTTGGAATCACGATCAGGGTATCCACATTATTCTTTAATTTCTCAATCCCCGCGATCGCGTTATTCATACGAGTTCCCCCTTCAAATTTAAAAGGTTTTGTCACAACTCCTACTGTCAATATTCCCATCTCTCTAGAAAGACGTGCGATAACAGGAGCAGCACCTGTTCCTGTTCCTCCACCCATTCCACAAGTCACAAACACCATATCTGCGCCTTTAATCGCCTGTGAAATCTCTTCCGCACTCTCCTCCGCTGCCTTCTCTCCCATCTCTGGTTGAGCTCCCGCGCCTAATCCTTTTGTCACTTTTTCTCCAATCTGAAGTGCTGTGGAGGCTTTGCATAATTGCAACGCCTGTTTATCTGTATTCACACCAATGAATTTTACGCCACTAATATTCTCATCTATCATTCGATTTACAGCATTATTGCCAGCACCACCAACTCCTACTACAATAATTTTAGCTGCAGCCTCTGTTTCGTTTGTTGTTATTTCAAGCAAGGGTATTTCCTCCTTTTTGTTCTTGATTTCATTCTTTTCTCTATTTCTTCTATATATTATAAATACTCTTCTATTATAATATCTTTATTTAAAAAAATAATCAACATTTATTTTTAATTTTTCTGTAATTCTTTCCTTCATTTTTCTGTTTAAACTTTCATTTTTCGCATTTACAATAAAAGCGCTGAAAACTTATATAACCTTTTTTCTTTTATTCTTTATCTTTTTTAAGCCGGAACTCTTCGGTATCCTCTGTAAATTCTTTCATATTAATTTCCCCTGATAAACCCATTATGCTCGGCAATAAATCATTGACTTTCGCTATTTTCTCATTTAAGTAAATATCTTGTCCGATTTCAAATCTGAGTTTATCAATATAGATTGTGATATTATAATCACTGTCAAAATAAACTTTATCCACTGGTAATTCATATCTAATTAACATCTGTGTTAAACTTAAAATCAAATTAAAAATTTTTTCTTCTTCTATAGGAAGCTTTTGATGTAATACCATATGGGAAAAATACAATCCTTCTATTTTTATCACATTTTCTAAAGCTTCCTGTGAACTCTCTACAATAATTCCATCCTTATCAAAATACATGCGATATCCCTTATAATCCACATAACCTACAATACTTTTTTCATAAATTTGAATCTGAATCGTATTCCAACTTTGAAAATTAATATCATAACTTTGTATAAATGGAATTTGCTTTTTTTCGCCGTAATTTGATTCCCAAAAACAATAAATAGGATTTAAAGAATAGGGTTTATCAAACAATAATTCTGTCAATTCCTCTTCCGTATATCTAGTATTTCCAATATAAGTCACAGATGTGATACGAATCACATAAAAGCCTATACATAATAAGCAAAGAAGAAGTAACCCTCCTGTGACTATAAATAATCTGTGCTTTCGTTTCATTTTCTAGAAAACTCCTATCTCAATACTACGATTCCTCCTAAATCCCTCAATGTGCCTACAATATCTTCATATCCCCTTTCAATATAAAACGCATTTTCTATTTTGGTTTCTCCTTCTGCCTGCAAGGCAGCTATGACTAAAGCAGCACCTCCTCTTAAATCTGGAGCGATCACTTCTGCTTTCGATAACTGTTTTACTCCTTGAATCAAGGCTCTTTTAGGATTTTCTTCTATTGTTATCTCAGCTCCCATCTTATTAAGCTCTGCTGCTGTTTTAAAACGATCTTCAAAAACATTTTCTATGATCTCACTTTTTCCATTTGCAATGGTCATAAGACTCATAACTTGAGACTGCATATCAGTCGGAAATCCGGGATAAGGTTCTGTTGTGACATTGAGAGCCTCTAAATACTTTCTTTTGCTGGCATCTAAAAAAATGGCATCCTGATATACCTTTACAAAATTCCCCATCTTTTGATAGAGTTCCAAAACAGAACTCAATTCTTTTGGATCAATTTTTTTCACTGTCAGACTTCCTCTTGTCATCACCGCCGCTGCTAAATATGTTCCAGCAGCAATTCGATCTCCCCGTATCTCATAAGTTACTTCCTGTAACCTAGAAACTCCATGAATAATTAATGTCTTTGACCCTATTCCCTCTATCTTCGCACCTGCTTGATTTAAAAAATAACATAACTCTGTCACCTCTGGTTCTATCGCACAATTTTTTAATATCACTTGTGAATCAGAATAAATAGAAGCTAAAACCGCATTTTGAGTCGCTCCTACGCTCGGAAACGAAAGCATCACTTTTCCAGAAGGTGCTTTCGTTTTCTTTGCATAAACTCCTTTTTCTGTCTGTTCTATTTCAATACCTAATTCTTTCAAAACAGTCAAATGGATATCAATCGGTCTTTTTCCGATAGAACATCCTCCCGGATAAGGAATAAACGCTTCCCTTTTTCTTCCCAAAAGAGCACCTAATAACGTAATCGAAGAACGCATCTTTCCCGCTTCTTCTAATGACAGTCTGACTTTTTCTATAGAAGAACTATCAATGATTAAAGTAGAATTTTCTTCCCAGCTAATCTGGCATCCTAATTGTTTCAATATTTCTATCATACAAAAAACATCTGTGATTTTAGGACAGTGTTTTATTACCGTGATCCCATGAATCAAAATACTGGCTGCCAGAATCGGCAATGCCGCATTTTTAGAACCTTGAATCTTCATTTCACCAGTAATAGGATGACCTCCATGAACAATAATAGAAGACATACCCATACCCCCTTCTATTCAGAGCACAATGACTCCCCTATAGAATAGTATATTCTGACATCCTAAAAAATGTTCTTCTTGTCATTCTACTTTAATTTTTCTCGATACTCCTAAAGCAAGCCCCATTTCCGCCAGTAAACACATCGCAGAAGTACCTCCATAACTGATAAACGGCAAAGTAATACCTGTATTTGGCATACTATTTGTGACAACGGCTATATTTAAAATAACCTGTATCGCAATATGTGCCATAATTCCTATCACTAACATTGTTCCAAACAAATCTGGCGCATTATTCGCAATGACCATAAATCTCCAGAGCATAAATACAAACATTAATATCACACAAACTGCTCCAAATAATCCTAACTCTTCACATATAATCGCAAAAATCATATCATTTTGCGGCTCTGGAAGGAAATTCAGCTTTTGAATACTATTTCCCAACCCTTTCCCAAACATCCCTCCAGAGCCTATTGCATACAAACTCTGCAGAACCTGAAAGCCTTTCCCTAAAGGATCTTCTTCTGGATGTAGCCACGCTATTACACGCCCCATACGAAAATTATCCCCTATATTCATGATTTTTTCTACATTGAGCAAAAATATCGCTAAAACACCAACACCGACTCCCCCACCCAAAACGAAAATATCATATCTTGGAGTTGCAATAAATATCATCACTACTGCTATTCCCAAAATAATAATCGCACTACTTAAATTATTTGTGATAATTTTAATCATAGCTACTACAGGAAATGTTATTCCAACTAACTTTACCATAGTCCAAATTTTATTAATGGACTTTATACTTATCTTTATCAGATGTGCCATCAATAAAATAATCGCTATCTTCGCAAACTCTGCCGGCTGAAAGGTAAGACTCCCAATACGCAGCCATCGTGTCGCACCATTACTGTTTTTTCCCAGAGGAGACAATACCAAAAGAATCAAAACAAGTGCCACTACATATCCGATCCAAGCAAATCTCTCCCAAAAATGATAATCTATTTTAGAAATCATAATCATTGCCGTCAAGCCTATCCCGATTCCCAATAAATGACTTTTTAGATATTGCGTCGTCGTCTGTCCTTGCATCTGAGCTTGATAAGAAGTTGTGCTATAAAGCATAATTACACCAAAGCACAGTAAAAATATGATGATAAAAAATAGGCTGTAATCATAATAATTTCTCTTTTTTGCCTGTTTCATTATACCACTCCTATTTCCTGTTTATAATCCATTGACATACTCTTTAAACAGACATCCTCTCTCTTCATAACTTTGGAACATATCCCAACTCGCACAAGCTGGAGATAATAATATTGCATCCCCCGGACACGCTTGTTTGGCACAAATCTCCACCGCTTCTTTCAATGTATCCGCGAAAATAATATCAGAAAATCCCATTTGTCTTGCCTTCTGTGCGATCTTCTCTTTTGTTTCTCCGATTCCAACCATCAAACGTACTTTTCCATCAAACGCTTTGATATATTCTTCATATTCCGAATTTTTATCATACCCCCCTGCAATCAATATCGTAGGTCTAGACATCGCCTTTATCGCCTGAATAGAAGCATCTGGATTTGTTCCCTTAGAATCATTATAATAAACCACCTGATCTTTTTCTCTGACAAATTCAATTCTATGTTCCACTGCTTTAAAATCTTTTACTGTTTTTTGTATTCGCTCCATAGGCACTCCAAGCGAAAAGGTAATCGCTACTGCTGCCATCACATTTTCTACATTATGTATACCGACTAAATGAAGCTGTGATACCTCACATACCTTTTTTCTCCCCTCTTTTGTTTGATAGACGATCTCTTCTCCATCTAAGAAAACCCCTTCTTCTAATCTCCTCTTACTGCTAAAAAAGAGAACCGAAATAGAAAGCCCTTCTCCGAACTTCCTCAATTCTTCATCCTCATAATTCAGCACACAGATATCTCCTTCCTTCTGATTTTCTGTGATTTTTTCTTTTATATTTATATAATTCTCCATCGTCTTATGGCGGTTTAAGTGATCGGGAGTAATATTCAAAATAGCACTCACATCAGGAGAAAATTCTTCTATACTCTCTAATTGGAAACTACTTATTTCTGCCACAGTATAACTGTCTTCTGTGGTCTTAAGCGCCGCCTCTGTATAAGGATTCCCGATATTTCCCACCACAAAAACATCTTTATAATAATCCTGTAAAATAGCCCCTGTCAGCGCTGTTGTAGTAGTCTTTCCATTTGTTCCCGTAATCGCTGCTATCTTCCCTTTTGCAAATTGAAATGCGAGTTCAATCTCTCCCCATATCCTTATCTCTTTCTTTCTCGCCTCTTCTACACAAGGAGCATCTATAGGTATTCCCGGACTCACCACCATAAGTACTGCATCTTTTAATACTTCCTGTGTCATCTCTCCAATCACAATTTCTATGTTATCTCGAATATCATAAGAAAGCTTCTCCCTCACTTCTTCTTTCGATAACTTTTCATTTCCATCATATAAAACAATCTTCGCCCCTACCTTACATAATAACTCCGTCGCTCCTATCCCACTCTTTCCACTTCCCGCGACGATCACCTTTTTATTTCTAACCTCTATCTTCATATCTTCCTCCTTTTATCTTTATAATGCTAAATAGGAAATCATACATAAAATCGCTGTCACAATCGAAAATACTGCTACTACTCTCGTTTCAGACCAACCACATAATTCAAAATGATGATGAATAGGCGCCATTTTAAAAATTCTTTTTCCTCCCGTCTTCTTAAAGTACGCTACTTGAATAATAACCGATAAAATCTCTATTACATAAATCAGTGCCACAAAAGGAAGAAAAAGAGGCAAATTCATCATATAAGCTGTAGACACCACAAAACCGCCTAACGCAAGCGACCCCGTATCCCCCATAATCACCTTTGCAGGATAGACATTAAACAATAAAAATCCCATCAATCCTCCCACAACAGCTCCTGTAATCGGAGAAATACTCGCATTTGTCCCCACTGCTACCATAGTAAAAAAAACTGCAATTAATAATGTCACACTAGAAGCGAGTCCATCTAAACCATCTGTGAAATTAGCTCCATTGACTGTACCAAGCACGATAAAGAAAAACATAGGCAAAAATAGCACTCCCATATTCCACATTTTCCCACCTGTAAAAGGAATCACTGCCTCTATTCCCACATCAGAATAATTTATCAAGTAATATGCAAAAACTGCGGCTACTAAAAATTGCCCTGCCATCTTTTGAACAGGCGATAATCCCTTTGGATTTTTCATCACTACCTTGATATAATCATCTAGAAATCCAATCAATGCGAACCCAAGACTCACAAAAAGAATCGGCACAATTTTAGGATATTCTTTGATATACAAGAGAGATGTAATCGTCATACTGAGAAGAAAGCACAATCCCCCCATAGTAGGAATACCCGATTTCTTTAAATGAGTCTGTGGTCCATCCTTTCTCACTGGCTGCCCAAATTTTAAACGGCGCAAAAATGGAATAATAATCGGACACAGCGCTGCACTTATCCCAAAAGATATAATAATTGGTAATAAAACATCTGTTTTCATTTTTTCTCTCCCTTATTGTTCTTTTGTTTGTATAGTATAAAGCCTTTTTACAATAGAATCAACATTTTTCATAATTTTAAACAAATTTCTTATTACTGTTCACATTTTTTTGAGTTTCCGTATGAGATTTCCACATGAGATTTCCGCATGAGCAAGGAACATTCCAACGAAGACGCGCTCCCGCTCCGTTCCAGACGTAACGGACACTAAATTCGCAG
>CAJUHN010000066.1 GCA_910585935.1 uncultured Lachnospiraceae bacterium
TAGTACCGCTACGTCTGGAACGGAGCGGGAGCGCGGCTTCGTTGGAATAGGTCTTTGCCGGAGCGCTTCCTTTGCCACAGTGTTTTCCTAACTTTTCTATTCTGTGGAAGGAAATGATAGTGTTTCTGAGAAAAATTTAGAAAAAATTGAGATTCTTATCATTGTATCTAAATTTAAATTCAAGTATAATGAACCATATAATACAAAAGGAAAAATAATTCTTGAATGGAGGATTTTATGGACGAGAAAAAAGAACATAAAAAGTGGGTCATACAATGTATTTTTTTGATTGCTGTTTTGATTTTTATACTGCAGAGATTTTCTTTGATCATGGGGGTTCTGAAAAGTATATGGGGGTTCTCTTTTCCACTGATATTGGGTGGAATCATAGCTTATATTTTAAATCTTTTAATGAGTAAGTTAGAGAAAATATATTTTCCTAATTCGGACAAAAAAGTGGTAAAAAAGAGCAGGCGTGTTGTATGTATGACGCTTTCAATTTTTATTGTAGTAGGTATTTTAGTGCTGGTGATTCAGTTAGTTGTGCCAGAACTCGTGAAAACTTTTCAGTTAATCGCAGACATGGCGCCAGATTATTTTAATAAATTAGGTATTTGGATTTTGGGATATCTGGAAACATTTCCGGATTTGGAACAGATGATTCAAAATGCGCTTGATAATTTAGCGATTAATTGGGAGGAATTAGCTCGTAATTTATTTAATTATGCGACAAATGGAGTATCTGGAATTTTAAATTCTACGTTGTCTTTTGTAGTTTTGTTAGTGGGAGGAGTGGTGAACTTTTTCATCGCTTTGATATTTGCACTTTATATTTTAATCAGTAAAGAAAAACTGCTTATTCAAATTAAGAAGATTTGTAAGGCATATTTGAGTGATAAGGTGAGAAATAGAATAGAAGATATTTGTTATATAGCTAACAGTACATTTTCAAGTTTTATTATAGGTCAGATTACAGAAGCAGTTATTTTAGGAGGACTTTGTGCAATAGGAATGATGATTTTAAAGCTTCCTTATGCTGGTATGACAGGAGCTTTTATTGGTGTGACTGCCTTAATCCCTATTGTAGGAGCTTATTTAGGAGCAGGAGTAGGGGCATTTATGATTTTGACGAAAGACCCAATGCAAGTAATTATATTTTTGATTTTTATTGTGATTTTGCAGCAAGTGGAAGGAAATCTAATTTATCCTAAAGTAGTGGGCAGCTCTATTGGGCTTCCGGGGCTTTGGGTTTTGGCAGCAGTGACGATTGGAGGAGGAATAGGCGGAATTATGGGAATGCTCTGGTCTGTTCCAATAGCGGCGACTGCTTATAAATTAGTGAGAAAAGATGTGAATCAACGGGTAGAAAGAAAGAAGCAAAAAGAATTGGCTTTAAAAGAAGAACAGAGGAAAAAAGAACAGCAGAAAGAGGAAAAGAGAGAAAGGAAGAAATGAGTATGAAATGGAATCGTTTTACGATTGCGACTACAACGCAGGCAGAGGATTTGATTGGTGAGATGTTGTCGGAATTAGGGATAGAAGGAATAGAAATTGAGGATAATGTGCCACTGTCAAAAGAGGATACTATGGCGATGTTTGTAGATATTTTGCCAGAATTGCCACCAGATGAAGGAAAGGCAAAAATCAGTTTTTATTTAGAACCTGAAGAGGATATAGAAGTTATTTTAAAAAAGGTAAAAGAAGGGTTAGAAGAACTGAAAGATTTTGTAGAGATAGGAGAGGGAACTATTACAGAATCTGAAACGGAGGATAAAGATTGGATTAATAATTGGAAACAGTTTTTTAAACCTTTTACCGTAGATGATATTTTAATAAAGCCTACTTGGGAAAAGATACCAGAAAAAGACAAAGATAAAATATTAGTAGAAATTGATCCAGGGACAGCATTTGGAACAGGGTTACATGAAACGACACAACTTTGTATCAAACAGCTTAAGAAATATGTGAAATCAGATACAAAGGTGTTAGATATAGGGACAGGAAGTGGGATTCTTTCTATTGTGGCATTAAAATTAGGGGCACAAGAGGCTATTGGAACGGATTTAGATCCTAATGCTATCTCAGCGGCAGAGGAAAATAGAATAGCGAATCAGATAGAAGAAGAAAAGTTTTCGGTATATATTGGAAATGTCATAGAGGAGGAAGAATTAGTAGAAAGAATTGGAGAGCGAAGTTATGATATTGTGACAGCTAATATATTAGCAGATATTATTATTCCCTTACAGAAAATAATTCCGCGTTTTTTGAAGGCTGGAGGAATCTTTATTTCTTCTGGTATTCTTGATACAAAAGAAGAGGCAGTGAAAGAAGCGATAGAAAAGAATCCAGATTTAGAAATAATAGAAACGACTTATCAGGGAGAATGGGTTTCTATTACAACGGTGAAGAGATAGGAGAAAAAACGTGTATCATTTTTTCATTGATGAAAGTCAAAAGGAACAGGCAAAAAAAACAGGAGAGATTGAGATAACAGGAGCAGACGTCAATCATATCAAAAATGTGCTCAGAATGAGGATAGGAGAAAAAATTAGCATCAGTGATGGTTGTAATCAAGAATATCATTGTGAGATCCGCGAAATACAAGAAGATAGGATAAGTTGTAAGGTACTTTGTTCTGAAGAGGCATATAAAGAATTACCTTCTCACATTTATCTCTTTCAAGGACTTCCTAAAGGAGATAAGATGGAATTTATCATTCAAAAGGCAGTGGAATTAGGAGTCTATGGGATTATTCCGATGAAAACAGACAGAGCGATTGTAAAATTGGATTCTAAAAAAGAAGAAACTAAAAGAAAGAGATGGGCGGCGATTGCAGAGAGTGCAGCAAAACAGTCAGGGAGAACAGTGATTCCAGAAATTTATCCTGTTATGAATTTTAAAGAAGCGGTTAAATTTGGGAAAGAATTTGAGTTTCCTCTTATTCCTTATGAACTAGCAGAAGAAATGGGAGATACAAAAAAAATACTGTCTGAGATAAAAGATGGTGTGAAGGTAGGCATCTATATCGGACCAGAAGGCGGCTTTGAGAAAGAAGAGATTTCTTATGCGATAGAACAAGGATGTAAAGCTATCACATTAGGAAAAAGGATTCTGCGTACAGAAACAGCAGGAATGGCATTACTTTCTATATTGATGTTTCAGTTAGA
Organism: uncultured Lachnospiraceae bacterium; assembly: GCA_910585935.1. GTDB lineage: Bacteria > Bacillota > Clostridia > Lachnospirales > Lachnospiraceae > MGBC136627. The sequence goes on from CAJUHN010000066.1 coordinate 3,168, forward strand.
AAAATAAAAGAAAATAACATGATATCTTGTATCTTAACTTATGATATGTAGATATAGAAAAATACAAAAAAGAGAATAGATAAATGAGGGAAAAGATGGAAGCTTATTTAGATAATTCCGCGACTACAAAGGTATTCGATTCAGTAAGAGAAATTGTAATGAAAACAATGGAAATAGATTATGGCAATCCTTCAGCTCTGCATAGAAAAGGAGTAGAAGCGGAAAAATATATGAAAGATGCGAAAAGGAAGATAGCGAAGATGCTGAAGGTGGAGGAAAAAGAGATTTTTTTCACTTCAGGAGGAACAGAATCAAATAACTTAGCGATTATCGGTACAGCGATAGCGAATAAGAGAAATGGAAATCATCTCATTACAACCCAGATAGAACACCCTTCTGTAACAAATACAATGAAATATTTAGAGGAACAAGGATTTCAGGTCACATATTTGTCAGTAGATAAAAATGGGCAAGTGCTTTTAGAAGAATTAGAAAAAGCGATCTGTGAGGATACTATTTTGGTTTCTATTATGTATGTAAATAATGAAATAGGGGCATTAGAGCCATTAGAAGAAGCAGTTAAAATAATAAAACAAAAAAATCCAAAAACGATCATTCACAGTGATGCAGTACAAGCATTTGGAAAAGTGAGAATTTATCCAAAAAAAATAGGGATTGATTTATTATCGGTGAGCGGACATAAAATTCATGCTCCAAAGGGAGTGGGATTTTTATATGTTGATACAAAAGTGAAGATAAAACCTATTTCTTATGGAGGGGAGCAACAAAATGGACTTCGTTCTGGTACATTAAATATTCCGGGAATCGCGGGAATAGGCAAGGCAGTAGAGGAAATAGAAAGAGAGTTTGAACAGGATGTTGTACGATTATATCAGAGAAAACAGGAATTTATAGATGGAATAAAGAGGCTAGAAGGAATAAAAATAAATGGATTGATAGGGACAGAAAGTGCGCCTCATATAGTGAGTGTGAGTTTTGAAGGAGTGAGGAGTGAAGTTTTGTTACATGCATTAGAAGAGAGAGGGATTTATGTTTCAGCAGGGTCAGCATGTTCTTCTCATAAATCTTCTGTCAGTCCGACTCTGAATGGGATAGGAATAGAAAAAAAATATTTAGATTCTACATTACGTTTTAGTTTTAGTTCATTCACTACAAAAGAAGAGATTATGTATTGCTTGAGTACATTAGAGGAATTATTGCCAATGCTGCGAAGATATGCTAGACGATAGGTATTGAAAAAAGGTTTATGCCGTTTAAGAAGAAAAATGATGGTTGTTTGGGGGAGGGGTTGACGAAAGGTTCGCGCCAGCAAAAGTCTATTCCAACGAAACCGCGCTCCCGCTCCGTTCCAGACGTAGTGGACACTAAATTCGCAGCCCCTTGCGGAACTGCTCATTAACGGGCAAGCGTCTTCCAAGGGGTTTCTTTTGGAATAGATTTTTGCTGGCGCTAGTTGGTTGGCTGTTCTAATTTGTGGAAAGAGAATTTCAGGCTTATATAGTTTAAGTAGAATTTATGAGAGAGAAAAATGACAGATATTATTTGTGGAATGTATTATACTAGAATTTAGTAAATTTTTGAAGAAAATGGTGGAAATAACAATTATATGTAGATATAACCTATTGTACTAATGATGAATTTATTGAAAAGCAAGTAAAAGAAACAAAAGAAACTATGTTTTTCTACTGGAATTTTTCACAAAGTAGCTTAGGAAAGGAACTATTCCGAAAGAAACCCCTTGGAAGACGCTTGCCCGTTAATGAGCAGTTCCGCAAGGGGCTGCGAATTTAGTGTCCACTACGTCTGGAACGGAGCGAGAGCGCGGTTTCGTTGGAATAGTTCCTTTCCTAAGCGGAAACTCATCTTTAAAGTGGAACAGCAATGAAAGAAGCAGGATATTAGGAGGAATAGCATGTTTAAAGCATTTTTAATAAAATATGGAGAAATTGGGATTAAGGGGAGAAATCGTTATATCTTTGAAGATGCTCTGATGAAACAAATTCGGTTTTCCCTTCAATCTGTACAGGGGGAGTTTTTGGTTTCTAAGGAATCAGGGCGGATTTATGTAGAAACTGTGGGAGAATATGATTATGATGAAACAATCTCTGCGCTTCAAAGGGTGTTTGGGATCGTTGGGATCAGTCCTGTAGTACAAATAGAGGACAAGGGGTTTGAGGATTTGACAGAACAGATTATTCAATATATGAATGTTGTTTATCCAGATAAAAATAAAACATTTAAAGTTCATGCAAGAAGAGCGAGAAAAAATTATCCTAAGAGTTCTATGGAATTAAATGCAGATTTAGGAGAGCAGATTTTAAAAGCTTTTCCAGAAATTAAAGTAGATGTGCATAATCCACAAATTAATTTATATGTGGAAGTACGGCAAAAAATAAATATTTATTCTGAGGTCATTTCTGGATGTGGTGGGATGCCAATAGGAACAAATGGGAAAGCGATGTTGTTGTTATCAGGAGGAATTGATAGTCCTGTGGCAGGCTGGATGATAGCAAAAAGAGGCGTTATTGTGGAAGCTGTTTATTTTCATGCACCACCTTATACCAGTGAAAGGGCAAAACAGAAGGTGGTAGATTTGGCGAAGATAGTGGCAAGATATACAGGAGCGATTCGTTTGCATGTCGTTAATTTTACACAGATACAATTATATATTTATGATAAATGCCCTCATGAAGAACTCACTATTATTATGAGGCGTTATATGATGAAAATAGCTCAGAGAATAGCAGAAGATAGAAATGCGATGGGGTTAATTACAGGAGAGAGTATTGGACAAGTGGCGAGTCAGACGATTCAGAGTCTGTATTCTACAAACGAAGTGTGTACGATGCCAGTATTTCGTCCGTTGATTGGATTTGATAAACAGGAAATTGTGGATATTGCTTGTAAAATTGATACTTATGAAACTTCTATACAGCCATTTGAAGATTGTTGTACTATATTTGTTGCAAAACATCCTGTTACAAAGCCGAATTTGCATGTTATAAAACGCTCAGAGGAGAAGTTGAAAGAAGAGATAGAACAGATGATAGAAACAGCAATAGAAACAAAAGAAGTGATTATCTGTGAACCAGATGGTATGGAGTAGAGGGATTTTTTTCTATTATTTGCTGAGTGTTGTGGGAGCAACTAATTTTTCTATGTGCTACTGTATATAAAAAAGAGGATACCTGTTATCCGGTATCCTCTTTTTTAATGAAATGTGTTGTAAAAAACTATACTAAATAAGGTTTTAATACATCTAAAATTTCGCTTGAGTCCCCTTCAGCATGAATATTTAAGTCAATTGGTTTTGATAGATCAAGGCTGAAAATACCCATGATAGATTTTGCATCGATCACATAACGACCAGAAACAAGGTCAAAATCAATATCAAATTTGGTAATCTCATTTACAAAAGATTTTACCTTATCGATAGAATTTAAAGAAATTTTTACTGTTTTCATTTTGTAAAGCCCTCCTTCAGAGTAGTTAATATCAATATAAGATATGTATCTCTTATGCTTCTATAGTAATGGTAAAAAAGATAAAAGTCAATATACAAAGTTAATAAAATTTCAGAATAAAAAAGAAAAGAAATAAAGAAAAACGAAAAGGATACAGAATAAAAAAGGAAAGGAAAGATAAAATTGCATAAAAAAATGGAGAACTCTTTGGATATGGAGGTAGACTATGGAAAGACAAAAAGCAGCATTACACAATTTAGGTTGTAAAGTGAACGCCTATGAAACGGAAGCGATGCAACAAGAGCTAGAACAATTAGGCTATGAAATTGTTCCATTTTCGGAAAAGGCGGATATCTATATTATTAATACTTGTACTGTGACAAATATAGCAGACAGAAAATCCAGACAGATGCTTCATAGAGCGAAGAAGCAGAATCCAAATGCGATTGTAGTGGCAGCAGGATGTTATGTGCAGAAGGAAGGAGAATTAAGTGAAACAGATGAAGCGATAGATATTCTGATTGGAAATAATCGGAAAAAGGATTTGGGAAGGATATTAGAGGAGTATCAAAGAGAAAATATAGAGCATAAAAAAGCGATTTTAAATATAAATCAAACAAAAGAATATGAGGATATTTCGATTGACAGAGCGCAGAATCATACAAGAGCTTATATGAAAATTCAAGATGGGTGTAATCAGTTTTGCACTTATTGTATTATTCCTTATGTCAGGGGAAGGGTGAGGAGCAGAAAATTAGAGGCGGTGAGAGAAGAAGCAGAAAAGCTCGCAAAAAATGGATTTCGTGAAATTGTATTGACGGGGATTCATTTAAGTTCTTATGGAGTGGATATCGATTCTAGTTTGTTAGAGGCGATTGAGGTGATACATGAGGTTTCTGGGATTGAAAGGATTCGATTGGGATCTTTAGAACCGAATATTATCACAGAAGAGTTTGTAAAAACGATAAAAAGTTTACAAAAAGTATGTCCTCATTTTCATTTGTCCTTACAGAGTGGATGTGACACGGTGTTACAGAGAATGAATAGAAGATATACAGCAGGGGAATACTATGAGAAATGTGAGTTATTGAGAAGATATTTTGAAGATCCTGCGATTACTACAGATGTAATTGTTGGATTTCCAAAAGAAACAGAGGAAGAGTTTGCGATTACTCAGAAATTCTTACAAAAAGTAGGATTTTTTGAGATGCATATCTTTAAATATTCTAAGAGAGCGAATACAAAGGCGGCTGTTATGCCGGGACAGATAATAGAAAAGGTTAAAGCAGATAGAAGTGATGAGCTGCTTCATTTAGAAAAAGAAATGTCTTGTGCTTTTCGGAAAAGAAGGATAGGAAAAATTAAAAAAGTTTTGATAGAGGAGAATATTTTTATAGAAGGAGAAAATTATCAGATTGGTCATACAGAGGAATATCTGAAAGTTGCGATAAAAACATCAAAAGATCTGGTCAATCAGATAGTAAAAGTGCGGATAGAGAAAATTTTAGAGGAGGATATTCTGCTGGGAGAAAGAATAGATTAATATGAAAATTTAGGAACATGTGATAAACTACTTGCCGAATGGAAAAATTTATATTAAAATAGAGGTTAGCAGAATGAAACGGGAAAAGCAGTCAAACGAAAGAAAGAAAAAGAATAGTGACTCAGGAAGTGAAATCATGCAAAATTTAAATAATACACAATATTTTAAAATTGTGCCAGAACAAGAGTTAAAAACAGAAGAAGTTCTTGCGTTGGTATACGAAGCACTTACCGAAAAAGGATATGACCCTGTCAGTCAAATTGTAGGCTATATTATGTCTGGTGATCCTACTTATATCACCAGCCATAAGAACGCACGCAGTTTGATCATGAAAGTAGAGCGTGACGAATTGTTAGAGGAGGTTCTTCAATATTATATCAGTCATAAGATAGAGGGTTAGGAAAATTAATATGGGAATATTCCAAATTAGAAGCACTGATCGGAAAGGGAAATTTGATTGGCGTGTCTGAGAAGAATATTCCAAAATGGAGGAATGATATGAGGGTTATGGGGCTGGATTATGGCTCAAAGACAGTAGGAGTTGCCGTAAGCGATTCTCTGCTTCTCACTGCCCAAGGAGTGGAGATTGTGCGCCGCGAGAAGGAAGATAAACTCAGGCAGACATTAGCGCGTTTAGAAGAAATTATAAAAGAATATGAAATAGAAAAAATTGTTTTAGGTTATCCAAAAAACATGAATAATACAGAGGGAATACGATGTGAAAAGACAAAAGCATTTGCGCAGATGCTAGAGCGCAGGACAAAGCTTCCTGTTATACTTTGGGACGAACGGTTGACTACAGTAGAAGCGGATAGAACTATGAAGGAAGGCGGCATACGTAGAGAGAATCGGAAGCAGTATGTAGATAAATTAGCTGCTGTATTTATTCTGCAAGGATATTTGGATTCTATTTTTCATGCGAAAGAATAGGAAAAGAAAGATTTAAGGAGAAGAAATTGGAGAAACTAATATTTATTACACCAGATACACAAGAAGAAGTGCAATTTTATATTATAGAACAAACTAGAATCAATGGAATGAATTATCTGTTAGTGACAGAAAGTGATGAGGAAGAAACAGAAGCATATATTTTGAAAGATACTTCTAAAACAGAGGAAAGTGATTCCATTTATGAGATGGTAGAAGATGATGAGGAATTAGAGGCGATATCGAAAGTTTTTTCTGAGCTTTTAGAAGATATTGATTTAGAATGATATTTAAAAGTTTAAGCGGTAGAAAATACAAGTTTCCTAGTTGGCACTTACTGTAAAAATAAATCAATCCATTTTTAGGATAAGTTGTTAGAGCTTTATGGATTGTTGAAAACAGAAGAGATTACAATAAAGTAAAGACAGAATTTCCAGAAATTGGGCTTGCAACTGTCTATCAGACATTGCAAGTTTTTTTACCATACGCTGGATCACGAAGTGCTTGTTAGGATGGAAAGGATTAGATAAAAGCAGTAAGATATATTTTGGCTGTTTTAGAAGTAGAAGCTTTTGTCTAATAGATTAAATGATGAAAAAGAGAGGAAAAAAAGAATGAATTTACATAAAAATCATATGGAGGTGTAATTTTTGAAAAATGAGAATAATTCTAGAGTAAAAATCATTCCTTTAGGAGGGTTAGAACAAATAGGAATGAATATGACCGTAATAGAGTTTGAAGAGAGTATTATTGTAGTAGATTGCGGACTCGCCTTTCCAGGAGATGACATGTTGGGAATCGATCTAGTGATTCCAGATGTCACTTATTTAAAGGAAAATATGAGTAAAGTAAAGGGTTTTATCATTACTCATGGTCATGAAGATCATATTGGAGCATTGCCTTATATTTTAAAAGAAGTCAATATTCCAATTTATGGGACAAAATTGACGATTGCTTTAATTGAACATAAATTAAAAGAGAGCAATATGATGAAGAATACAAAGAGAAAAGTGGTTAAATATGGGCAGCAAATTAATCTGGGATGTTTTCGGATTGAGTTTATTCGTACAAACCATAGCATTGCAGACGCTGCTTCCCTTGCCATTTATTCTCCAGCAGGAATTTTAGTGCATACAGGAGATTTCAAAGTGGATTATACGCCAGTTTTTGGTGATATGATTGACTTACAGCGTTTTGGAGAGATCGGGAAGAAGGGAGTGTTAGCACTTATGTGTGACAGCACAAATGCGCTTCGCCCCGGATTTACGATGTCAGAGCGGACAGTAGGCAAAACCTTTGATAATATCTTCGCAGAGCATAAAACCAGCAGAATTATTGTAGCTACTTTTGCTTCTAATGTAGACCGTGTGCAACAGATTATCAATTCGGCTTATAAGTATGGAAGAAAGGTCATCATTGAAGGTAGGAGTATGGTAAATGTGATTGGAACAGCAAGTGAGCTAGGCTATATTAAGATACCTGAGAATACATTAATTGATATTGAAAATATGAAAAACTATACCGATGAGCAGATCGTCATGATTACAACAGGAAGTCAAGGAGAATCGATGGCTGCACTTTCTCGTATGGCTTCTTCTATTCATAAAAAAGTGACAATTAAACCGGCGGATACTATTATTTTAAGTTCTACCCCCATTCCCGGAAATGAAAAAGCCGTTTCTCGTATTATCAATGAACTTTCTATGAAAGGAGCAGAAGTAATTTTTCAAGATACTCATGTATCTGGTCATGCCTGTCAAGAAGAAATTAAATTAATTTATTCTCTCGTAAGACCAAAATATGCTGTTCCTATTCATGGTGAGTTCCGACATAGAAAGGCACAGGCGGAATTAGCGAGAAATCTAGGAATTCCAAAAGAAAATACAATTATCATGAATTCTGGAGATGTATTAGAATTAGGGAATGATAGCTGTGAAATTACAGGACATGTACAAAATGGAGGTATTTTAGTAGATGGCTTAGGCGTTGGAGATGTGGGAAATATTGTATTGAGAGATAGACAGAACTTGTCTGAAAACGGAATTATTATTGTAGTACTCACTTTAGAAAAATATAGTAATCAGCTACTAGCAGGTCCAGATATTGTTTCTAGAGGATTTGTCTATGTAAGAGAATCAGAAGATTTGATGGATGAGGCTAAAACGATTGTTTCTGAGGCAGTGGAAGAATGTTTAAAAAGAAATGTATCAGATTGGGGAAAGATTAAAAATGTGATAAAAGAGAGTTTGAGTGATTATCTTTGGAAGCGGATGAAAAGAGATCCTATTATATTGCCGATTATTATGGAGGTATAAGAAAATATAGAAATAGGAAACAGGTACAAAAAAGCATTTTCTTTAGGTGTCAGGAGTGTCAGACGCCTTTGAATAGTTGACAGAGAGATAAAAGACGAGATTTTTGAACTAGAAAATTTTGTGCTAACAAGATTTCCTCTTAGAAAAAAGCTATAAGAAATGATAGCATGATGGAGGTAGGAATGACTTCTGAAATACAAGCAAAAGCAAAAGAACTGGCGGAATTGATATTAAATAGTGAAGAATATCAAAACTATATAAAAAGTAAAGAAGTTTTAAAAGCAGATAAAGAACTATACGATAAAGTGAACGAATTGCGAAGACGGAATTATTTTTTACAGGTAGAGGGAGATGAAAATAGTATTTATGATGAAATGTGCAAAATCCAAAATGAATTTGCTATGATTCGGCAGGATAACCGTGTGGATAAATTTTTGAGAGATGAAGTTTCCCTCTGTAGAATGATACAGCAGATTAATAAAATAGTGACAAAGGAAATAGATTTTGAGTTAGATTTTTTCTGACAGCAAAGAGCGAGAGGATAAAAAAATGGTAAGAAAAGCAGCAGGTATGATTATATCCATAACAGTGCAGATTATTATCTGTGTATTAGTAGTGATTTTGATTTATAATGGAGCAGTGAAGGGATTTGAGTTTGGGATTTCGATATTTTCATCTGCTGCCATGACAGAAGCACCTGGACAGGATATGATTGTAATTATAGAAGAAGGAGCTTCTGCATGGGATGTGGGAAATCTTTTAGAGAAAAAGGGATTAATACAAGATGAAAAAATATTTTTTATCCAAGCCATTCTCTATAAAGCGAATCTCCAAGCAGGCACATATACCCTAAATACTTCTATGACGCCCGAGCAAATTTTAGAGATTTTAATAGAAGAACCAGAAACAAGTGGGGAATAAATATGGTAAACAGCGAGAGAATGACTACTTTTATGAATTCTTTCCATTGCGGAAATGGCGAATTTTTAGACAAGCTGCGTAAGCAGGCTATTTTAGATAATGTTCCGATTATAAGACAAGAAACAGAAAATCTTTTAAAAGTATTGCTTCGACTTTGTGAGCCGAAGCATATTTTAGAAGTGGGAACAGCAATAGGTTATTCTGCTCTTCTTATGTGCGATTCGATGCCAGAAGATGCTCATATTACTACAATAGAAAAATATGAAAAGAGAATACCTATTGCAAAAGAAAATTTTGAAAAAGCCAGCAAGAAAGAAAAAATCACTTTGTTAGAGGGAGATGCAAAAGAGATATTATCAAAACTCACAGGGGAATTTGAATTTGTATTCATGGATGCAGCAAAAGCACAATATCTTTTTTATCTGCCTGAAATCACACGCTTAGTGCCAATAGGTGGGATCTTAGTTTCAGATAATGTATTACAAGATGGAGAAGTGATAGAATCTAGATATCTAGTTGAAAGAAGAAATCGGACAATACATGCTAGAATGAGAGAATATTTATATGAACTCACTCATACAAGGGAATGGGAAACGTCTATTATTCCTATTGGAGATGGAATGACAATAAGTGTGAGATGTTAGTGAGGAAACAAGTAGAAAGGGACAAAAAAGAATGCAAAAAAGACCAGAGTTATTAGTACCAGCGAGCAGTTTAGAAGTTTTAAAAGTAGCCGTATCTTATGGTGCAGATGCGGTTTACATCGGAGGAGAAGCATTTGGTCTTAGAGCAAATGCGAAAAATTTTTCTTTAAAAGAGATGGAAGAGGGCATCGATTTCGCACATGAACATGCAGTGAAAGTGTATGTAACAGCAAATATTCTAGCTCATAATCAGGATTTAGATGGGGTAAGAGAATATTTTGAAGAATTGAAAAAAGTAAACCCCGATGCATTGATTATTTCTGATCCAGGAATCTTTACTATCGCAAAGGAAATTCTTCCAGATATGGAGCTGCATATCAGCACACAGGCAAATAATACAAATTATGCAACATATCAATTCTGGTATCAGCAAGGAGCGAAACGAGTAGTTTGTGCTAGAGAACTTTCTTTAGAAGAAATAAAACAGATAAGAGAACATATAGAAGAAGAGATGGAAATAGAAGCTTTTATTCATGGTGCGATGTGTATTTCTTATTCTGGGCGGTGTCTTTTGAGCAGCTTTTTGACGGGAAGAGATGCAAATCAAGGTGCATGTACCCATCCATGTCGTTGGAAATATGCTCTTGTGGAAGAAAGCCGTCCCGGACAATATATGCCAGTCTTTGAAAACGAAAGAGGAACATATATTTTTAACTCTAAGGATTTATGTATGATAGAACATATTCCAGAGTTACTAAAAGCAGGGATTGATAGTTTTAAAATAGAAGGAAGAATGAAAACAGCACTTTATGTTGCTACTGTTGCGAGAACATACCGCTTGGCGATAGATGATTGTTTAAAAGGGGAGGAATATTATAAAAGCCGTCTGCCTTTTTATCGGGAAGAGATAGCAAAGTGCACATATCGTTTATTTACAACAGGGTTTTTCTTTGGAAAACCAAATGAAGAAACGCAGATTTATGATAATAATACTTATATAAAAGAGTATACTTATTTAGGAATGATAGGGGAAAGAGATTCTAGAGGGTTTTATAAGATAGAACAGAAAAATAAATTCTGTGTGGGGGAGGAAATAGAAGCGATGAAAAAAGATGGAAGAAATCTTTTGGTTACGGTGAAGGGGATTTTTGATGAAGAAGGAATTTCTATGGATAGCGCTCCTCACCCAAAACAGATTTTGTATCTGGATTTGGGGGAAGATTTAGAGGAATTTGATATTTTAAGAAGGAAAGAGTAGAGGGAGTTTCCGCTCTGGGAAGGAAGTGTTCCAGCGAAGCCGCGCTTTCGCTCCGTTCCAGACGTAACGGATACTAAATTCGCAAATCCCGCTTCTTGCGGGTTTACTCATTAAGTACCGACGTCTTCCAAGGGGCTTCTTTTGGAATACTTCTTTCCCAGAGCTGCTTTATTGGCTTTTCTAAGAACGTGATATATTTAGCATTTATGATTTAGATTTTTATTTTATGAAATGTTATAGTTTGGGTGGATAGAGAAGTGTGTGAAATTGTAAGATGAGAGGGAAAAAAAGGGAGATAAGCACTTTTTATGAGTCTGTGCATAAACTATTATAAACACTCATAGAGGTGCTTTTTTTGAAAACTTTTCTTAATCCTCTGACGCCAGAAGAAGAAAGGTATTATCTGGAGAGATTCAGAGATGGCGACCAAGAAGCAAAAAGAATTTTAATAGTGCGAAACATGCGTTTAGTGGCGCATTTAGTGAAAAAATATTATAATGGGGACAGAGAGATGGAAGACTTGATTTCTGTCGGAACAATAGGCTTAATTAAAGCGGTCAATACCTTTGACATAGAGAAAAATAATCGGCTTGCTGCTTATGCATCAAAGTGTGTCGAAAATGAACTGCTTATGCTTTTTCGGAGTGAGAAAAAAAGAGGGAAGGAAACTTCTATTTATGAGCCATTAGGAACAGATTCAGAAGGAAATTCTATAAGATTGTTAGATGTGATAGAGTGTGAGGAAGAAGATGCTTTAGAACGGATCGATAGAAAAGAGAAGACAGAAAAACTTTATGAATTAGTGAATACGATATTAAACGAAAGGGAAAAGGAAATTATATGCCTTCGTTATGGGCTGTATAGAAATGGAGAAGTCACACAAAGGCAGATAGCAGACCAACTGGGGATTTCTCGCAGTTATGTTTCTAGAATAGAAAAGAAGGCTTTAAAAAAGCTAAAGAAAGAGTTTGATAATCGAAATATTCATTTTCATGGGTAAAATGTTAAAGGATGTCTAGAATGAAAGGGATATTTGAGAAAAGAGTCTATTTAAAAACAATAAACGCTGTCCTGCTTTGTAAATCAGCTTATTATGATAAGCTAATTCACAAAGCAGGACAGCATTTGTTTGATATGGAAATTATATTATAGTTTCATCATAACAAGCCCTGCTTCCTCCAATAAATTTTGGTCTTGTACGGGCAGCACAAATATGTGCATAGCCAAGTGTTTTTGTTGTAAGTCTTATAGGAACAGCAACGGGTTTTAAATGCATACCAATAAAAGTATCACCGATATCAATACCAGCGTGAGCTTGTATGTGTTCTACAGCAACTGGTTTTTGAAAAGAATAATAAGCGGCAGTGGCAAAAGAGCCTCCTGCTTTGGGCTGAGGGATTACATTGACAGGTTCTAAATGATAAAGAGAAGCAGCTTTTTCTTCTAAAATAATCGCCCTATTCAAATGTTCACAACACTGAGCAGCTAAAAAAACACAAAATTTCTGAGTGATTTTTAATGCTCCTCTTATAATGGCTTCACCAGCCTCTTTACTAGAATATGTGCCTATCTGATGTCCTAAAACTTCACTGGTAGAACAGCCTATTACTAAAATATCTCCACAGTTACATGAGATATTAGAAAAAAATTCCTCTAAAAGAGAAGCAGTTTGTTCTTCTAATTCGTCTAATGTATTCATAAATTTCATGTCCTTTCTTTTTACATACATTTATTGTCACTATCACGAAAATTAACCTATAGATACAAAGAAAAAAAGAAAATGTTTTGACCAAAGGTTCGCGTCGGCAAGGAACTATTCCAACGAAGCCGCGCTCTCGCTCCGTTCCAGACGTAGCAGTACTAAATTCGCGAACCCTTGCGGGTTTGCTCATTAAGTGCCGACGTCTTCCAAGG
>CAJUHN010000067.1:0-3638 GCA_910585935.1 uncultured Lachnospiraceae bacterium
ATGGATAGTTGTCTATATAGTCATAATCAATATACTCATATCCATATCTACCATGTACACGTGGAATTTCTTTTCCTGATTTGCTTGTTTTTACTTCTCCATTTTCAGTCCACTTATAGCCACTGTCATAATAGTCGAATCTTCCTACATAAATCCATTCTTCGTTATCTTTTGTAAGATATGTAGCACCTACAATTAAATCTTTTGCTTTAATGATTTGATTATTATGTACGATTTTGTTATATTCTGTGATCTGTTTATAATCAGGAGACTCCACTGGCATAAGTACCAAATCCTTACTGTCCCAGCCATAAACAAATTCTCCTTCGAGTCCTTTACCTTTGATAGAATTTGCATTTTCAAGAATATATAACAGATTTTCAATGGTTATCTCAAACTCAAAGTTACGTGGATCATATACTCTACAATATGCTTGACGGTGATCCCACCCCGAAGAATAATCACCAACCTTTTTATTCAGTACAAATCCCGTTGTCGGCACATTATCAAATTCTTCATTAGGAATCTTTTCGTCACGCCAACTATTCCAAGATGCTTCTTTTCTCAGTTTGCCTTTTTCGTCATAGTAAATTACATATGCCAATTTACCTGTGTAAGTACCAGAACGATTTTGGTATCCTACATTGATTATTTTGGGAACAAATATATTACTTTTCAATTAACCACCTCACTTTTTATTGTTCATTTTTCTTAATTACATCATCTACTTTTTTTATGGCATTTTCTTGTACTTGAATACCATTAAACAAAACTAACCAAAACATTCCCAAATTAACAATTGGAATAAAACATGCAATAAACATCCTGATATGTACACATAAAGTTTCTATCGGATTTGCTTTTGCTTTATTTCTATTCTCTTTTATTTTATCTGCATATTTTCTCTTTGCTTTTTGAATTCCTTCGTATATACAAAGTTCTATTAAAATAAATACTATAATGCAAAGCACACAATATATCTTCAAAAAATTCATATTCTACCTCCAATTTTCTCAATGAAAGAGTTGATTTATTGCCTCAATCAAACACTTTTTTAATATCATTTTCTGCATAATGATTGATTATCTGCTTAATTTGCGATTTAGGAATAATCTGCAATACTACAGAATAAGTAGTGTCATAATTTTTTGCTTTAAATGTGATCATATCTTTATTAGCACCATATTCCTCTATACTTGTACAAAGATTATCAAAATCTTCTCTTGTTCCATCGGTAAAAATACATTCAAAATATTTCTCTTTTTCTTTCAATTATTTATCATCTCCTTTAAATAACTGGCTACAATATGGACTCAGCACAACATCATTTGCAATAATATTCGCCATTCTACCTACCTGTTTTAAACTCTCTCTAATAAGTGTTCCATTTGGATTCCTACCTTGGCCCATATGTCCATACTGGTAAAAATCTTTATCTTTAACACTTTTATTCAAATATTCTTTAGCATAAGAAATTTCTTCTTTTGCTAAATGCAAAGATTGAATCATATAATCAATTTTCTGTTCTACTGTCATAAATTAATTCTCCATTCCTCACACTTAAATCCATTCTGATTTAACCACTCAGCTACCAAATGTCTATGACAAAAATCTGACGATTTCTCATAACAAATCAGAGCAATATCATTTTCTCCAACATTAAAACCATGTACCATTTTTGAAAAATTCAAAACAACTTCTACTGCATCCATCCCATCCAAAACTTCAGATTGAAAATGTTCTATGTAATAGTTATTATCATGATTTTTCTTCCATTCCATAAAGAATCCATACTTCGGAGCCAGTTGCTTATACTGTAATCCCTTGTACCAATCAGGTGCTTTGGCACAGATTGAAATTGGTGTGATATTGTGATTTTCTAATTCTTTTAGCTTTGCAAAATAACTTGTGTATATCATCTTTTCCCACCCTTCATTTCAAACAATTTTCTATCATATATATGTAGGACATCTACCAATTCTTTTCCGTTTAAAATATCTAACTTTACTTTTTCAATATAATCTTTATATACAACGCTGAATGGCTCTATTTTCATATGGTATAATTCTCTTAATACAGGGCGTATAGCAAAAACAAAGTCCATATTTGACACTTGTGCAACATTTTCTGCTTCACATATATGTGTTATTTCTTCTAGTCTCCATCCATAATAACATGGAACATATTTTATCAACGATACTAATTGTGATGTCGCTTCAGACAATTTATTCTTTATCAGCACCATCCTCCTTTGAAATGAAAATTCTATTTACAAAACAATATTATTCCATTTCTTGTTCTTTTCATATTTCCACTGAATGTTTCCAAAACTGATTCTCGTTTCAATTTCTTCTACATTTTTCATAGAAAGTAACCATTCACGATATACATTCACTTCCTCGTCTGTAGCATCCTGAAATACTTTCCAATGATTAAGAGTTTTGTTAATCTCCTCTACTGCCCATTCATAATCAGATAATGTAGCTTGTCTCCTAAATTCTGCAAGATACTCTTCTACTTCAGCCTTTGCCTCTTGATATGTAAAATAAACTTTATCTGGTCTGATGCTCACATGAGTTATATGATGCTGCCACATGGTGTATTTCTTAATAATACGGAACCCTTCTTTGGTAATATCAGTTTCAATATTTCCATGAAAAATCTTATCGGATTTAACAAGCAAACCTGCTTCATACGCTTTCTTGATCGACTCAGGATCGTCTATCCGTACACATAATTCATTAAATAATTTTTCATCTTCAGGATCGGTTCTCCATTCCAAATCAAATAGTTTTGTATCATATGTCCAGCCTTTAGGAAGTTTTCTATATTTTTGATTATCCTTAAATTCATCAATCGGAACTCCATCTATATATCTTGTTTCTTTCGACTCCAATAAATCTATACATACAGCATCCGAAAACTGCTCATCTACTCGTCCATATTGAACACTATACTTATTTCCACTTTTATTACACCAATAAACAATATCTCCATGATTAAAACGCTTTTCAAACCCTTTTCGAATATCTATCACCAACCTTATACTAATTGTAAAATCCCATCATAATTATTGGGTTCCCATGCTAAACTATCATCCTTTATATAATGCAGCTCTCTATACTCTTCTCCATCTTTTATATAAAGCCCATATTCTTCGAGCCATTCATTATTTACATCATTATCCTCTAGCGGAGAAAAAATCAATTTGCATTTTTCTTGATGTTTACCAATCTTTTCTATAACAATACTTAGACTTGCTTCAATATTCCAAACCGACATAATAGCCTTTGGAATTTCTGTTTTCTTTAAAATGAAATGTTCTGAGTCACCACAATAATTTTCATAATAAAATCTTATTTATATCACCTCCTGCCATAAAACCGATGTTTTAAGTCTATATGTATCTACTCTTCTTTTGCAAAATTCAACATTTCATCTTTTGCTCTCTGGTAGAAATTACGGTCAATTTCAAAACCGAAAGCACTTCTGCCAAGTTCATAAGCTGCTCTTAGTGTTGTACCAGAACCTGCACATGGATCAATTACCACATCGCCAGGATCAGTAAATATCTCAATCAAACGTTTCAGAACTGCTACTGGCTTCTGAGCCGGATGAATCTTAGGTATCTCTTTCCC
>CAJUHN010000067.1:3648-16026 GCA_910585935.1 uncultured Lachnospiraceae bacterium
TATATGTACTGTTGTTACAATAAGTTCTTCCCCATTCATCTTCATTCCCACCATCAAACCAGTTAAAAATCATATGTCCTGTACCTGGAATATTCTTGCCATTCTCGTCAATTTGAAGTCCATTTCTGAATTTAGGCAATTTATCTCTGTATAACAGAAGTGCATACTCAGCGGCTCCTACAACACGCATATTCGCTTTAAGCACCTGTGGACTATAATTCTTACAAAAGATCAGCGGAATGTAATGAACAAATCCATGCTTCTCTGCTGCTTTGATGAGTGTCTGAATCTGTTCAAATGAGCAAAATACAATCATGCAAGGCGAATTACTGCTCCGGCCTCTTGGAACGGGTCTAGTATCATCCTTTTTCAGCATCTTGGAACAAAAATGAAAATACTCATATAGATTAAAATTGAAATCAGAGTTGAACGCTGCTTTACCAGCTAATTTGCTTTCACCTTTTTTATTGTCTCCTCCGTTGTACCACATCGGATTTGAACCGTAAAAATTATTTCCTACATTATATGGAACATCTGCAATAATTAACTGAGCAGGTGGAATTGCATACTTCTTATAATTTTGCATAGAGTCCCTATATAATTCACATTTGATTTTCTTTTGATATTCCATTCTTATTTAGGAGTAAATCCGGATTTATTCTGCGCAGAAACCTCATTTCCTCCTAATCTTTTTCTTTATTTGCTTTGCATATGCTTATTTGTTACTTCTACTTCTCAACTATCAATGAATCGAAATTTTCATTGCCACTTACTTATTTCTCTTTTTCGCATCCATCTCCTTACAAAACTCTTTATATTTTCTTGTATACTCATAACTCTCACCAAAAATATTGTTTACAGCTACAAATAACTTTGGTTCATAATTCTCAATGATTTTTAATTCTTGCTCAAAGTATCTACCAAAGGGACAACCAGCACACCCAGTTCTCTTTAATCCATATTCTGTATAGCACTGGCTATGAGTAACACCGTAATATTTTTCATAATCTTCCTTATCTGAATTAACATACCAAAATAAAGGTCGGTAATTATCGCACTCTTTAGATTCATCGAAACAACTTTTATAAGATGTTCCTCTTATACCACCTTCAGCTTTCCTTACACCAAAAATATTTAAATCGTATCCTTCTTCAGAAACAAGTTTATGTAATACATCTTTTTTAGCATATTTACAGCATTTAGATGATATTTTAAAAGTTGGAGGACTCTCTATCATAAATTCTTTTAGCCATTTATTAAATTTAATGCAAAATCTTGGAGATTTATTAGCATTACACCACCACATTAACGCACCTTTACATCCAACCCAATCTTGTTTCTTTACACTCCATGCACAATATCTTGGTAATAGTATATCTAATGGTTCATCTTCCCAATGGAATCCATGACATTGTAATCTATCAATCATTTCTGAAACATTTTTAGAAATAAAAGGTTGTCCATATTTTTTACAACTGAGAGGTATAGGTTTTATTGCCTTATATGGTTTGATTTCAATGCCATATTTCTTTTCAAGAAGCCTTAAGTGATCCTTAGTTGCTTGATATTCTAAACCTGTGTCAAACCACACATACTCAATTTTGTTATCTTTATCACATTTTGTACAAATATCAAGTAGCACATCACTATCTGATCCACCTGAAATTGAACAAACAATTTTCTCATATTTGCTACTATTTATCTTTGACCACGCTCTTACTAAATTATCTCCAATAACCTGATTCTTAGGACAGTTTTCTAAAAGTCCTATTAATGTCTTTTCACCCAATATGTATCTTTCCTCACGTAATTGATCTACGTTTACGTGAGGTAAAGCCATACTTTATTCACGAATTATATTCGTATTCGTGGGTGTCTTTTTACATCACTACCACATAACTTTTTCGATTACTTATCATCAACGTGCCACAATAAATAATCTTGTGACAACCTTTATCAGTTAAAGGTTATAAATACTTTGGGTGATGGTCTAACCAATTTGTAGCACAGCATCTCCTACAAACTCTACATTCAGGACTTCTATATTTTTAATAGATGTTTTATGTTCCGATTCATAATCTCTAGCGAACATATCTGCCCACATATCATCGTATTCTTGCTCTTCACTGTTATTAAGAATCATATATTTTTCAGATTCTTTATAATTACCTTTATCCGTCTCGTATCCTACAGATATTTTATAAACCGGAAGTTCCAACTTCGATTTGATAAAGTTCTTAGGATGAATATTCATTAACCTTTTCTTTAGGTTATCATCAAAAATCTCAAACACATCAATTCCTGTTCTAATTGCACACCATTCAAAAAACTTACTTGGATGTAGCACTACTTTTCACCTCCCTTCTTTTTATATTTAGCTTTGAAATTGGCTTTTCCTTGCCTTATAAATGTCCATCTATACTTTCAATATTCGTAATCACAGGAACATATTTATCAGCCCCTTTTCTAAGGTTAATTACTCTTTGCAGTTCCTTTGGAATCACTTCTATTTTTTGCTCTGTGTACCAAATATCTGAATATTGCCTTACGTTTCCAATCGAACCATCATTACACTTTGCCAATGTGTAATAATCTACTTTATACATTCACTTTTTCTCCTCCACACATTCCATAATTCTATTTTTACCAACGTTAAAAATCTTTTCATCATTCTCAATACAGATACATTTCCTACCTGTCCTAATAGCGGCTACGCAAGTTGTCATACTACCAGCCGTTGAATCAAGCACAGTATCGCTCTCATCAGTATAAGTTTTAATAATTTCTTCTACTAATGCTACTGGCTTTTGAGTTGGAGTTAATGCACACTTTTGGGTATCTTTGGCGAATAGCCAAACTGACTTAGGAAATCTCTCTGTACTGTCATATGTATGATTTTTGATTTCGTTATAATTTGTTGACTGCTTACTATTTCTTTTGTGGGACGCTGTACTTACTTTCCTGATGTGTCCACTTGTTTTCTGAGGATTATACGTTGGTTGTTTCTTATAGAAAACACACATATCCTCATGGTTTCTCATTGGCATTCTATTAGCATTTTGGAACCCTGTAGGTTGTGTTTTCTCCCAAATGAGATTGTATTTCCACATCTCACGGTTGCTCTCCATAAGATCAGCGGTAAACATACCGTTTGCAAATAGAATAATTGCGCCATTATCTTTAATAATTCTTTTATATTGAGTCCATAACCCTATAGACTTATTTTCTTCAAAATACGAAAGTGCACCATTATAATCAGTTTCTCCTTGCTTATAACACCACAAAAGAAAATCATCTTTATAAAATACCTTTGGTTTCTTTCTCACTTCTAAAGTTATATAGTCATTAAATGGAATTACTATATCCCAAGCATTCCTGGCGGTCTGCCCAAACGGAAGATCTGTGATAATTGCATCTATAGATTTATCCGGAATATCATTCATCAATTCCAAACAATCACCTTGCCATAATTCATAATTATTATTCTCAAATATTTTTCTTTTCCCAGAAAGGCATGATCATCTCACGGCTGCAGCACCTTTGTTCCTTTCTGTGTTATTTTTCTTTAACTTCTTTGATTTTATCTGCCAACATATTTATCAATCTTGCACCATGCGGATATAACGCATTTTCCATTACTATGTAATCTAATTGCATCATTCCTCTACCTTGATTTTCTTCAATAATATCTGCTAATATATTGAAAAAATCTGCTTGTTGCGCTGAATCCATATTCCAGAACTCTTCAGCTAATTCCTGTGGATTCATTTCTATATTAACTTCTCTTGTTACTATTTCTTTTCACCTCCTCTGGATGAAACAGATTTTTTAACGGGTTATTACTTCCATTTTTGACACATCAGAAATACCATTTTCATCTACACACGGAAATAAATCATACCCATTCCAACAGAACACAACACCTGTAATTGCTACCTTTGCATACTTATCATCAAAATCAGGATGGCATTTAACAACTCGATTTACCGTCTTTACGCAAACATCAAATTCTCTCACCTCGCCGTCATCTGAAACAAGCCTTGTCCTATCTCCAACTTTTATAGGAGTTTCATTTTTATCAAATAATCCCGTTTTCAAATATTTATCACCTCTTTTCTGTTGTATTCATTATTTTGTAGAACAATATATTTTACTTTTGTCAATACCTAATTTTTATATGAATTAAATTTGGTACAAATCATTTTTCATATCATGTTACAATCTCCTTACAGGCTATACAGAGCCGAGTACAAGAAAGGAGAATGTTATATATGTCTATTAATTCTGAAAAAGCTTTAGGCATACTCCAAAGCGAGTATAATCGTCTTGTTGCTGAGGGTATTGATTCTGAAAATGCCAGAGACTTCTTAGGCAAAGACGCTTTCAGCCTTGAAGCGTTTTCTTCATGGAGTCCCTCTTCTATTCGACAAGCCAAAAACGAACTTTTAAGTCTTGGCTTCATTGAAGAAAATGTCTTAGGCGAATGCAAACTTGCGGTATAATATTTTTATTGCCAAATTTGCCCTATTTAGTGGCACTTTGAAATATAAGTGCCACCACTTCAAAAAAATATTTCCTTGAAATCTCGAATTTATCGCATTACTTCTATTAGAAAATCTTCGTCTTCACCAATTAGTTTCTCACCACTTTCAAGGTATACAATCCTGTTTGTCATTGATTCTGAAAAACTCATTGCTTGTAAAAAGTATTTGAACTCATCCAACAACCAATTAATGTTACCTATTTCCTCTTTCTCACCAGTAAAAGTTTTCTTTAATGAAACTGTTTCACCATTTTCATCTGTGAAAGAGAATGATATTTTACCTACTATTTCTTTGTCGTTCATTTTATCCCACCCTCCTTAATATTTCTCTGTAAAACTCTTTATCTCCATCATGTTGCGTACAATCAGTAATGCATTCCAGATTTATTTCTTTTGTAATTACATATGATAAGAAATAATCCAGTTTCTTTTTGGTTCTATCCTCTAACTTCTGATAACACTTATCAAAATAATCATTACAATTATTCTTTCTCTCTTGATTTTTACTTCTATTTACATTTGTGATATATTCCTGATCCAACCACCTACGATACAAAACATATTTTACGAACTCTAAGCCTTGATATACTGCTCTAGGAATCGGCTTTCTCGCTCCGAAATCATACACAATACATTTGTGTCCAAGTGCCAGATTCATAAGAAAATCATAATCCAAATCCTGAATGAGCCTGTCCCAGTTCTTTTGCTCACAAATAGTAGATTGTATACGAATGAATCTATAGTCATCTTGTAATGTTGGAATAGCTTCTACTCCATTTGTAAGATTTATGTAATTATGTGTTATAAAACCACCTCCATCCATGTCCTTTATAAATGGCTTTATAGCACTTTCAAATGCCTCTTCGTCAATAATAAAATCTTGAATGTTATCAATAAACCTGTCGAATCTTTTACCCCTAACTGGCTGATTGCTATCCAGCTCTTTTTTCTCAATTGTTTTTATATAGCTACCATTTTTTAATGAGATATAACCAGCATTATTTACATCACTTATTTCAGGTTGAATAATTTTATGTTTATCAATTAGTTTTATAAAATCATTCATGCATTTCCGTGCCTCTCCATCATCCTTACATACTAATACGATATTTGATTTTGAATATAAAATTGCTCTTAAAATACATTCTATTTCTTTTCTTAATATTATTTAAATCACCTCCTTGTAACTACCCAATGAAATGCAAGTTTTAATACTATAATTCGATAGACTTTAACTTGTAATAAGTTCTCGGATTTACATACATGCTTCCATTCATCGTAATCACCTTTTCATCTTCAATGAAATTATATGTTGTATATCCATATCTTTTAGCCCATTTCTTGTTAATTCTCTTTTTCCTATGTGTTCTATTTTGCTTTTTACTATCAGGAACAACTATTATTGGAATTCCTGTATACTTTGCAAATATTCCATTATTCACTTAAACACCTCATCAAATTTTCATAATACTTATCCATACATTCTCTAAATTCCTTACCACATCTCTTATAACTTTTATTCGATTTGATTTTAATATCAGAGCCATAATATCCAAATGCCTGTCCCTTATGTATATAACTTTTCTCTTTTTCACTGTTGAAACAATAACAGATATACGGATCGTACATATATGATGGTTCAATACCAAATAAAATCCTGAATATGTTATCTTCTAACTCTATTTTGAAATCGAAACCGCCAACATCATTGACAGTTTCGTCTTTTAATGAATTTAGAACATCTTCAAAGAACAACTTTACAGCATCATTAAATTTTTTATTATCTGTACATTCGTTGTCAAAAATTACTGGCGATGGATTCCCAAGACCAGTATAAATATTGCCTGTGATTCTTCTACGCATTAGTCACCATCCTGTTCCTGTGGTTCCAATCCTATTCTCATTCGCAGAACATCTTCCTCAATCTGATCTGTGTTAGTTTTGATTTCTCTTCCAAAAGCGTCTTTGATAATAATATTTATGTCTTTCATATTCAATCACTCCTTAATCAAAATCGCCATCCAGTATTCGCAATCGTATACATTTCCACCAACTTCTCCAGCATAACCACAATTGGTAGAAGAAATTTTATATCCTTGTAAAATTAGCCTATCTACTTTTTCTTTAAATACCTTATGGTCATTTTCACTAACAGTTTCTATCATGTATTTATCACCTCTCTCCATATGAATCGCAGATTTCAAAGCTATACTTCTTCACAAACAAACATTTCATCAAATACCTTTAGAACACCTATAAAATCTTCAAGCATTGGCATATATTTTACGTTGATATATTGTTCATCTCTTGCCGTATCAAGTGACACAAATGGAGCAAAAGATGCTTCTCCCTGGTCAAGACACAATACTCCAAGAGAAATACCATCTTTATTCAACTGAAAATGATAGTGATCTTTACTATTCATAATCTTAATAGTTACTTCACATCCAGTTTTCTTTTTTAATGTCTCCGCAAATACCTTATAATTTTTTACTTTCATAATTTCCATATTGTTTTTCTCCTTACATCCTCACAATTTTATATAAATCATCATCTAAATAATTCCTCAATAACCACTCTTCATCAAAGCCAGTACCATGATAAAATTCTTCTGCAATTCCACCGCCGATAGCACACAATGTATCCATATCACACGGAAGCGAATAAACATTTCTCAAAAATGACTCATAATCCTCACTATCCAAGAAACATCTGATTGCTACTGGTACACTTCCTTGACAAGTAACATCCCACCTATATGCGTCTCTGTAATCACCTAAGTCATATTCAATACTATATTTATAAAAATCCATTGGATATTGTGTTTTTGCATAATTGAATATTTCCGCTTTAGATGCACCTGTCCTTGCCATATAAATACACATAGAAGTCACAACTGCACCTTTGATTCCTTCAGGATGATTATGTGTGCAATCTGCTGATTTTGTCGCCCATTCTATTATCTCTTTTTCTGTATTGAAATGTTCTCCAATATATGAACATCGCATTGCTGATCCATTGCCAAAACTGTTATATGGTTTCTCATCATCCCATCTCAGCCAGGAATCAAACATTCCTCCATATCCTGCATTTGGATACTTTCTGCCTAATTTTCTGTAAGAATCAGCAAACGGAATATTATTTTTCACTGCCAACTTAGCAGCAAGAGTCATAACCGTATCATCTGTAAAGAAACAATTATCAGTGAACAATTCACATTTCTTCCAATTCAAATTTTTAGGACGCTGGAACTCATATTGAGAACCAGCTATATCACCTAAAATTGCTCCAATTATTGCCATTTATTTATTCTCCTTCCATCCTTTGAAACGTGGGTTCTATTGCTCTCTAATATTTCCAGTCATCTTCTCTAACCTGGTAAGCATCTCCACACTGGATAATATCATGATAGTTTTTCATTGCTACTTTCTTCGCATACTCATCAATCTCATATGCCTTATATGTAATGTTCGTGTATCCCAACTTATCCAAACAATATCTACCTGTTGCAATACCGTCATACATAGATAAAACTTCTATTGGATAATCTTTTGGAATATCAATATGTGATAAGATATGTATGATCACTTCTGCTGTCCAGCCATTACCAATACATTTATAACGCTGTGCATTTGAAATCCCTTCTGTGTAATTATCTGGAAGAGTCTGTAATCTTTCACATTCAATAGGAGTTAATTTGCGAATAGTATAATATCCATCTGGTAGATTAATTTCATATCTTTCTTCTTTACACCATATATATCTATCCTTGATTCGATATATCAACTTCCCATCAATTTCAATGTTCCCACTTTCGTGAATAATTACATTTTCATAATCATCTAAATTGAAATCCGTCAATTCAGCAACCATTGTTCTATGATGCTTATTTAGTGTTTGTTTTGGATTAGAACCTTTATAATAATTGGCATCTATACAATGCGCCTTATCTTTATCATCTGATCCAAATGAGAAAACAGGTGCAATATATAATCCTGTCTTACCACCTTGTCCTCCACCACCAGCATTTATTGTTACTGATTTACCAAAACTACTATAAACCCTATGCGCTTGTGCTGTACTTCCAATATCACCAATTCTTACAGGTTCACACACCATATTATCCTTTGTAACAGTAGTAATTGTATTTGTTTTTCCATCATAACGTGGTTCATATTTCTGTACGATTTTTCCTTCTGCGTTATATCTCCCTCTTTGTGCAACACATACTGGCTCTGCAACCATAGTATGCCCATGACGCTTTAATGTATCTGATATAATAGCACCTGAACATCTTGTGGTAAGTGCATATGATTTTTCTAACCAAGTTGCCCCACTCTCCAAAATGTCAACTAACAGTATTCCTCTGTCTTTAGGTTGATTTACATCTGGAATATTATGAGCGTAGAAACGCTGCCGGTTCTGTGCTGACACTAATGCTGAATTTATGTATTGTAAATCTACACCTAATTCCGTAGAAATCTGATCTTTGATAGGCTGTGCTGCTGACTTATTGTTCTCATATAAGAAGAAATCTGGTCTGAATTTCTCTTTTGCAATTAAATAATTTTCAAAGAGTTCCCATCCTAATCCTTCTGGTTTCGTTTCTCTGTTATTCTTCTGAGCTATTGACCAGTGCGTACAGGGGCTTCCCCCAATTAATAACCTTAGAGGTCTACCATTAAGTTCCTCTAAACTAAATCTTTCATTATTACTTTCCAAATGCCTTATCTACAAGGCGTTGCAACGCTAATTTACCTAGGATTACTTGTTATATCCTTTCTCTAATTTGTTATTTTGTGAATCTTTCATGGGTTCATGACTCCCAATGAAAGATTTATTTTAACTGTTTCTTAATCATTTTACATACGCTCAAAATAACTACCGTCAGCTATGGATTTCAATTGCTCTACATCCCACCTGTCTTCATCTCCAGTTTTCCTAATATAATCAATTTCCTTTTGAGCGTATTTTTTTGCGTCTCCAACAATATGTTTCCAAGTTTTGTTATATGTAATTACATTGACACCATATTCACAGATCGGAAGACTGCTTGCCCATTTGTGAGCGATTTTAAAAGCGACATTTTCATCTCTTGTATATTTACATTTCCCCCACATTTCTATAACCCTTGTAGGTACACATTTTCCTCTTGTTTCCTTTTCATTCTGCCAATTACCATCAATAATAGACCATGACACATTATCAATTGCCTGTAAATGAGCAACTCTATACTGATCCTTAGTTTTTAAAATATAAATTCCATTATCTGCACTCATATTCTTCTCCTTATTCTATTTTAATTTTTAGGAATTACCGACTTGAATAAGTCTCTTAGAATTGTTATACTTAGATTCATCAAGATGGATTTCCGTTTTGTTGTTTATAGGTATCCTGTCCACTCGCCAAAGTATCAGGATACCTATTTTATTCTTCTACATAATTAAAATCGTGTCCATTTAGAATATTCTGTATTGCTCTCTTGTCTCGTTCCAATGCCAAACAGTATGAATTTTTCCTAATTGCATCCTCTGTGGACAATGGAAACTTATTATATTCTGTATCAATTGTTTTACCAAGAAATTCCACAAATTCCTCCAATCTTTTAACTATTGATTTTTCGTCAAAAACATTTATCCCTGTTGGAACGCTAATGCTTTTAATATACTCTGAAATTGCCTGATTTTCTTCTGATGTACAATCTCTCATTTGAGCCAATACTTGATTCTTTTTACTATATTCAAATGCCCGCAGTTCATCTTTTCCAAGCCACTTTATCCAGGCTCCGCAATCATCACAATACAATCCAGTATTATTACCTTTTACTTCTGTATGTAATGAAATACTTCCACATTTCTTACAACAGTTTTGATACATGTTTCACACCTCCAGTTAAAATGTTTCTTTTATTTTCTATCAATAGTCTTATTCCACCATGTAAATGCAATAGAAATATTAAATTTATCTTAAAATTCTTTAACAATATACTTACCAAATTCAATAGGTTCATCTCACAAACAAAAAACTCTAATCCTCCATAATAAACATGAGCATGATATTTAGAAAAAATTGGATTACTTAATCTTATAATTGGTTTTACTCTCAAAGTTTTACATAATTGAAAGAAGTATTTTTGTTCATACCAATTTCACACATTTTGAATCCATAAATTTCAATATTATCTTTACATCTATATAATTTATTTATTGTTGCCTTATTCATCTGTAATACAATTCTAAATTATTTTAATTTTAAAAAAATTTATTTTTCATTTACTTGTCTCTCTTACACAAAAATAAATCATTTGTTTTATCAATTTTGGACAACTACAATTATCTCGGTTCCATCATAATTCCCAGACATATATTCTATTTTTACACCAACTTCTAGTTTACAAACAAATTCAATAAGTTGTTCAAACATTTCATATAAATCTTCTAAAATATAATGGCGTGTATCTAAAACATGTAAATCATAAAGCATCTGCTCTAAAAATGTTCTACTATCAATCATACATTGTATTTCATCTTTATTTTTAAACTCTTTAATTCCAAAATACTTTTCAAATCCATCATATTCAATACAATTATACTTTTCATAATTATTAAGTGAAAAGTCACCATCAGTGTAAAATTTCCAAATTATTGTTATCTTCAAACCTATTCACCTCCAGTTAAAACAGAAAATCCAAGAAGTTATACCTGTTTATATAGATTTATATTTTCATGATTCATTATTGCTGAATTGTGCATAGAACAAGACATTTTATATAAACTATTAGATATATTATTGCATCCGTTTTCAATTTTTTCACCAACATACTCAAGACCATTATTAATATCAGGTGTAAAAACAGTTTTTTCTTCTTTTTTATACCTATTTATCGTTTTATATAAACCAGAAGGATTAAAATAAAAATCAGAAATGTTTACATCAGGATCTCTAAAAATCTGAGTCAAATATTCTGTATTTACATTAAAAATTAACCCTGAAGGAGGATTTTTATAATACCAATAATTATTTTTAAATATCATTTCTAAGATATAATCAACCAATGCCTGAGTATACTGAGCGTATTCATAGATAGAAGTACAAGCAATTTTCTCTGATATATCAATGGTTAAATTATTTTCATATTGTTCACATTTTTTGATTATCTTTTCCCAATCCCCATGCTTGTATATATCAATATATGTATCAAAAAAAATTTTTGCTGGACATGGAATAATATCAAGTTTTGAAAGTGTAAAAAATTCTGTTTTAAATCCTATGTTAATATCAGATAATACTTTTGTAACATTATATACATCTTTTTCAAAAACGGCAGCACATTCTGCATATTGATAAAAGTCATATTTCTTTCCTCCAAAATATTTATATAGCTCAATTTTTGAGCTACAACAAGGGCATGAAATATAGACTTTACCATCTTCATCTGGAACAATATTATAAATATCTCCGATCGTTATGATTAAATCAGATCCACATGTACATTTTTTTGTTAGATATGTTTCTTCCATATTTATATTTTTAAATATATTATTTTTAACTTTCATAATATTATCCTTTCTTAAAGCTCTTATTTTCTCATTATTTTTTAAAAAATTTTTAAAATTCTACACAACAAGGTAATATTGCAACATTAAATTACTTTTGTTCTCAATTACTGACGTTTTGATTTATTTGTCCTCTTTGACCTCTTTTTTCAGATAGGAAGCATAGGCCCGTTCTCCTTTTGCCGTAATTTGGCACAAAGAATTACGCCCCTGCTTTTCTTGGCTCCACAATTGAAATTTATTATATCGCCGGATTGCATTGGTTAAGCTGTGCCGCTC
>CAJUHN010000068.1 GCA_910585935.1 uncultured Lachnospiraceae bacterium
AGCCGCGCTTTCGCTCCGTTCCAGACGTAGCGGTACTAAATTCGCTGTTTCGCTTCTTGCGAAACCGCTCATTAAGTGCCGACGTCTTCCAAGGGGCTTCTTTTGGAATACTTCTTTGTTTCCGCTAATTAGTTGGCTGTTCTACTTTCTGAAAAGTGAATGTTATGATAAGTTATGAAATTTAAGTGAGGAGATAAACAGAAGGAATTTTGGAAAAGGTTAAGGATTTATATGGCGTTTGGAGTTTCACAATTATTTTAAGTAGTAAAAAAATTGAAAGGAGATAGTATTTATGGTCAATTTATATGCACATATGCAAAAAGAAGAGGAGAAGATGAGAAAGCAAACGATTGTTGATCATTGTAAGAATACGGCGAAAGTTGCTGTGGAAAGAATAGGAATAAGAGATTTTTATCATACAATTTATTTGTCAGCTTTGTTACATGATATGGGAAAAACAGGTGATGCATATCAAGATTATATTATGAAAGCAGCAAATGGAGAGAATGTGATTAGAGGCTCTGTAAATCATACTTTTGCAGGTGTTATTTATATTCTTGAAAAATTTCATACAGAAAAAAAGTCATACGAATCTTTAACAAGTGAATTAATTGCTTATGCTATAGGTGCTCATCATGGATTATTTGATTGTATCAGCATAGAGAGGAAAAATGGTTTTCAACATCGTCTGGAAAAAGAAGGATTGAACTATGAAGAGGTTCGGGAAAGATTTTTGAATATCATAAGCGAAAAAGAGATAGAAAAGGAATTTCGACAAGCAGTAAGAGAGGTTAGTGATTTTTTTCAGAGTTTAAAGAAAAATAAATGTAATTCAACAAGTGCAAATTTTATACTTGGTTTGTTTTTACGTATGGTATTGTCAGGAGTTATGTATGGGGATAGATTAGATACGGCTGAATTTATACAGAAAATACCGCATGAAGATAATCATGTAAATAAGCAATTTTGGAATGAGCAGGTGGAATATCTCGAAAAACGAATGAAGGAAAAGTTTATAAATAATGAAGAACAATCTGAAATAAATAAAGTGAGAAAGCAAATTTCGGATGAATGTAAAGCTTTTGCACATTATGGAAATGGTGTTTATAAATTATCTGTTCCGACCGGAGCAGGGAAAACATTGAGCACGCTACGTTATGCCTATACACTTGCAGCGCAGGAAGAAAAGCAGAGAGTTATTTTTGTTATTCCCTTATTAAGTGTATTAGATCAAAACAGCAAAGTCATTTGTGAATATACAAAAGCGAAAGAAAGGATTGGAGAACATCATTCCAATATAGTACAGTCAGAAGATAAAGGGCAAGAAGCAAATAGTGCTCAATTAGTGGAAGAATTTTGGGATGAACCTATTATTATAACCACACTTTTTCAAGTTCTAATGAATTTATTTTCAAATAAGACATCCTCTATTGTAAGAATGAGCAGTTTTTCTAACAGTGTTATTATTATGGATGAAGTACAAAGTATACCTTTACCAAATATAAATTTATTTAATCTCGCTGTGAATTTGTTAAATAAATATTTTCATACAACAATTATATTATCTTCCGCAACACAGCCAAGTTTTGATACAACAAAGTATCCGATTCAATATTCTAGTCCATGTAATATGATTGTGGAAACAGAGGAAATGAAAAAAGTATTTAAAAGAACAAATATTGTGGATTGTATTACAAAAATAGGAATGAGAGAAGAAGAGATTGCTGAATTTTGCGATGAGAAGCTACAAAATGTGAGTTCGTTATTGATGATATGTAATACGAAAAAACAGGCGAAAAATATCTATAAACAACTAAAAAGATATAGTGAAGAAAAAGATTATGAATTATTCCATCTGTCAACAGCTATGTGTCAACGGCACAGAAGAGAAATATTGATAAAGATAACAGAGTGTTTAGAGGCGAGGGATGAAGTAAAAGTGATATGTGTGGCGACACAGATGGTAGAAGCAGGAATTGATTTTTCTTTTGAAGCAGTAGTGAGAATAATAGCAGGATTAGATAATCTAGTACAGGCAGCAGGACGCGCAAACCGAAATGGAGAATTTGGAAAAAGTTGTAATGTATATTTAGTAAATTATAATGATGAAAATTTAACACATTTGAAGGAGATAGAAGAGGCACAGGGAAGTATGGATAAATTAAGAAAAGCATTTATACAAAATCCGAATAATTTTGGAAATGATTTACTTAGCAATGAGTGTATTGAGTTTTATTATAGAGATTTGTTAGCAGGTTATGATAGAAATGATAAGTTGGATTA
This sequence comes from uncultured Lachnospiraceae bacterium, assembly GCA_910585935.1. GTDB lineage: Bacteria > Bacillota > Clostridia > Lachnospirales > Lachnospiraceae > MGBC136627. The sequence goes on from CAJUHN010000068.1 coordinate 2,284, forward strand.
TAAAGTAAAGGATTGTAATATGGAAGATACATTACTAAATTTGTTATCTCAAAATAGTAAATATAGAGAGGAAGAAAAGGATAAAACGCAGTATTTTATGCAACAGGCTTTTTTAGAAGCAGGAAAGAGATATAAGGTTTTTGATGCAGATACCGTAGATGTAGTTGTTCCTTATAAAGAAGGAAAAGAAATTATGAATGAACTTTGTTCTTCTAAAGGAATATATAATATAGGATATCGCAAAGAGTTATTTAGAAAGGCAAGTTTATATTCTGTTCAAATATGGAAAAATCAATTACAAAAATTAATAGAAGATGGTATTGTGGAGCAGCCAGCAGAGGATTTTTATTGTTTAGATATAAAGAATTATACAGAAATAGGATTTGATGAAGATAATTATATGATATGAGAGAAATAGTACATTATAGAAATAATGTTTTTATATAAAGAGAAATAGTATATTTTTAAGTAATATAAAATAATATCTACGTAAAAATACACTATTTCTCTATATATAAAAAACATTATTTCAATCCACTTGCGGTAGTAAGGAGTAAGATGTTACTGTATGGAACAGCATAAATTGTTTGATATAAATGAAGGGATACCGCTTTCACTCTGCCCGACACTTTAAAAAGAGGTTTTTTGAAAATTCATTTTTTGTTTTAAGTAAAAAACTTATTATATAATATTATAAGTAAATATATTTATATGTCAAGAATAAATATTTTCCAGATTTTATGTTATAGTTTGGTTTATTTGAATGTCAGAGGTTCGCTGCGGCAAGGGAGTATTCCAGCGAAGCCGCGCTTTCGCTCCGTTCCAGACGTAATGGTACTAAATTCGCAGCTCCTAGCGGAACTGCTTATTAAGTACCAACGTCTTCCAAGGGGCTTCTTATGGAATACTTCCTTGCCTTCGCTGGTTCGTTGGCTGTTCTACTTTTTGAAAAGCGAATGTTATGATAATTTATGAGATTTCAGTGAGAAGATACGCAGAAATAACTTTTAAAAAAGTCAGTATTTATATAGATTTCAGAGTTTCACAATTATCTAATAACATAGAATAGAAAAGGAGAATGGTAATGGCTTATAAGTTGCTATTAAAAAAAGCAAATAATAATCTAGAATAAAGTGAGAGTATGTTTTAATAGATATATCACCTATAATTAAACGAAATTGTTATATGACAATATTATAGTTGATTGATTAAAAAATATATATAAAAAACATTGAAATTTAATTGAAATAGTGGTAATATAAATGTAAAAGAAATAAGAAAGGAGGAGCAGGAGATGGTATATGATAATTTTATAGAATTTGAAGTGTATGGAGAATATGCTTTATTTTCTGATCCTATTACTAGAGTGGGAGGAGAAAAGTTTACTTACCAAATTCCGACTTATGAGGCGATAAAGGGTGTATTACATAGTATCTACTGGAAGCCTGTACTGATCTGGATTGTTGATGAGGTGAGAGTGATGAATCCAATACAGACAGAAACAAAGGGAATACGGACGATAAAGTATAATAAAAATGCGAATGATTTATCTTATTATACTTATTTAAAAGATTGCAGATATCAGGTAAAGGCACATTTTATCTGGAATGAAAACAGACCTGAATTAAAATCAGATAGAAAAGAAGAGAAACATTATAATATTGCAAAGAGAATGATTCAAAAAGGAGGGAGAAGAGATGTTTTTTTGGGCTGTCGTGAATGTCAGGCATATGTAGAACCTTGTAAATTCGGCAAGGGAGAAGGACATTATGATGGTAAGGGAGGAATGTCTTTTGGTATGATGTATCATGGAATTACTTATCCAGATGAGGCGTATTCAGAAGAAACGAAAAATAAAATGACAGTTAATTTATGGAATGCAACAATGAAAGATGGAATTATAGAATATATATCGCCTAAAGATTGTATTCACAAAATGATACGTGAGATGAAGATGAAACACTTTGAGAATCAATATGAGGATTTTGTGTCAGATGAGGAGTGGGAGGAGGATATGTAATGTCTTGGATGAATATGTTATATCAAACATATGAAAATAATAAGGCAGTTGCAGGGAAAACAAATGAATCTGTTTCACTTTCTGTGATAGCACATATGTCTGCCAATTCACAATTAGAAGTTACGATTGATGAAAAAGGGGAGTTTGAATCTGCAAAAAGGGTTGATAAAAAAGGACCAAAAATTTTAATCCCTGTAACAGAAGCATCTGCATCCCGCTCTAGTGGGATTGCACCACATGCCTTAAATGATACACTTTCTTATATAGCAGGAGATTTTTATGAATATGTAAAGGATGAAAAAGAAAAGGAACAGAGTAAAAGAAAATTTGAGGCATACATAAAAAGTCTTCAAAAATGGAAGGAATCTGAATTTTCTCATGAGAAAGTATCTGCTATTTATCAATATTTAAGCAAACAAAGTATGATGAAAGATTTAATAGACTGTAAAATTGTAAAATTAGATGAAAATGGAGTGTTTGTTGAGGAAAAGATAAATGGACAATCTTATGATAAAGTAATGGTGAGATTTGTTGTTAGGTCAATCGTAGCAGGTAGTGTAGATAGAACATGGGAAGATGAATCATTAATGGAAGCTTATACAAATTTTTATCTTTCTACGCAGAATGGAGAGCGTAATATTTGTTTTATTATGGGTGAAGAGGAAGTAATTACTAATAATCATCCGAAGGGAATTATACAGTCTAGTTATGGGGCGAAGTTAGTTTCTGGAAATGACAAGGAAAATTTTACCTATCGAGGAAGATTTATTGAAGTAGAGGATGCATGTACTATCAGTTATGAGGCGTCTCAAAAGGCGCATAGTGCACTCACATGGTTAGCTGCGAAACAAGGGGTTACAATAGGCACAAAGGATAAAAGAACTTATATTTGTTGGAATCCGAAAGGAAAAGAAACACCAGAAATTGATAGTGAATTTGAATTTGAAAATGAAGAAAAGATAGCTTATACGCAAGAGGAATATAAGAAGAAACTATATAGGGCAGTGCAGGGATATAAAGAGAAATTAGATGATAATGACGATATTGTTATTATCGGATTAGATGCAGCAACTACAGGGCGTCTGTCTGTCATTTATTATAATGAATTAAAAGCATCTGATTTTTTATCACGTCTTAAAAATTGGAAAGAAACCTGCAACTGGTATTTTACAAAATTTACACCAGAAAAAAAGCTTTATTATGAAGTAGAAACACCATCGGTTGAACGAATTGTCAAGTATACATTTGGAACAGAGCGAGGGCAGTATATTGAGGTAAATGATAAAATTTTAAAAGAACAAGTACAAAGGATTTATTATTGTATTTTAGATGGTATGCCATTACCAAAAGATATTGTATATACAATTACAATGCGTGCTTCAAATCCAATGATATATAGCAATAGCAATTATGAGAAATTATTATCGACAGCATGTGCATTGATAAAAAAAGATAAAGGGGGAAATATATCTATGGTATTAGATACGGAAAATACAGATAGAAGTTATTTATTTGGAAGACTTTTAGCGGTTGCAGAAGTGGCTGAGAAAATAGCTTCTGGAAAAGAAGTGACTCGTCCTACAAATGCAACCAGATTACAAACTGCATTTGTAAATCGACCATTTTTTACATGGAGTAATATAAAATCAGCGTTAAGTCCTTATATGCAGAAATTGAATCGGGGAAGCAGAGAATATTATGAAAATTTAATGGAAGAGATTGTGTGTATGTTTCGGGAAGAGGATATGGATAAATTAAATAAGGGATTAGAACCAACATATTTGTTAGGATATTATGCACAGAGGAAAGAATTAAGAACGAAAAAAGAAACAGTTGAAAATAAGGAGGAAAAAATATGAGTATTTTAAAGAATAAAATTGATTTTGCGGCAATTATTTCTGTCGATCATGCGAATCCAAATGGAGATCCACTAAATGGAAATCGTCCGCGCATTACTTATTCGGGAAATGGAGAGATTTCAGATGTTTGTATTAAGAGGAAAATAAGAAATCGTTTACAGGATATGGGAGAAAAAATTTTTGTCCAGTCAAATGACAGATGCGATGACAAATTTGATTCTTTAAGCAAAAGAGCTTCTGGTACAATTCAAACTTATAGTTCTAATGATGATTATGAAAAACAGGCATGTGAGGAATGGATAGATGTAAGAAGTTTTGGACAGGTTTTTGCTTTCAAAAAGGACAAGCAAAAGGAAAAAGAAAAAGGAGAAGGAGGTTCTGTTTCTGTTGGGGTAAGAGGTCCTGTTTCTATTCATCAGGCATTAAGTGTAGGACCAATTGATATTAACAGTATGCAGATTACAAAAAGTGTAAGTGGAGAATCCGGAGAAAAAAAGGGTTCTGATACGATGGGAACAAAACATATGGTGGAATATGGTATCTATGTCATAAAAGGTTCGATTAATGTACAATTAGCTCAAAAAACAGGTTTTACAGAAGAAGATGCAGATAAGATTAAGGAGTGTATTCGGACATTGTTTATGAATGATTCTTCTTCTGCAAGACCAGATGGAAGTATGGAAGTGATAAAAGTATATTGGTGGAAACATAATAATCAAATTGGACAATATTCTTCTGCAAAAGTGCATAGATCTTTACAGGTAACTATAAAAGAAGGAGTGGCTTTTCCAAGATGTATAGATGATTATACTATTACTCTAGAAGCATTAGATGGATTAGAACCGGAGATTATAGATGGAATATAAGGAAGAAGATTATTTGATGCTTTCAGGTATATAACATGTCGTTTCCCTCGTGGAAGCGTGGATTGAAATTCCAAATGGAAAATTTTTAGCAAGAACAGTAGGAAAGGAATATGGAAATGTCCTTTTACGAAAAGAGCAGTATAGGATATATGATAATTTGGATAAAAGTAATTTATATGCGAGAAATATGATTTTAGGAAAAGTATATAATTGTAGATGGAGCATTGAAAGAACATTAAGAGATCATGAATATCGCATAGATGCAGAAAGATTGAAAAAGAATTCACTTGTTTTAAAAGAAGGATATGAGAGGATATATGTCGCTTCTCACGCAGAAGCGTGGATTGAAACTGATATGGACAAACTTCGTGGTGTGGAAGGTAAACTAGCAGAACAATATTTTTCTGTTTTTGATGAATTAATTCTTAATCAAAAAGATGAATTCAAATTTGAAGGGCGAAATAGAAGACCTCCATTAGATAAAGTAAATGCATTACTTTCGCTTGCTTATACTGTTTTGGTAGGAGAATGTTCAAACGCATTAAATAGTGTTGGTCTTGATCCTTATGTTGGATTTATGCATAGAGATAGACCTGCCCGAAGATCTCTAGCACTTGATTTAATGGAAGAATTTAGGGCAATACTGGCTGATCGTTTTGTTCTGACATTAATCAATACAAAAGCTATAAAAAAAGAACATTTTCAAACACAGAAAGATAATGCAGTTTTATTAACAGAACAAGGGCGTAAGATATTTTTCAACGCATGGCAAAAGCATAAAAAAGAAAAGATTATACATCCATATTTGAAAGAGAAAATCGAATGGGGTCTAGTACCTTATGTGCAGGCTTTATTGTTGACAAGGACAATACGAGGAGATTTAGAAGAATATCCCCCATTTTTTTGGAAGTAGGTGTGTATATGTTAGTATTAATTACATATGATGTTAGTACATTAGATACATCAGGGAAAAAACGTTTGAGAAAAGTAGCAAAAGAATGTGTAAATTATGGTCAAAGAGTACAAAATTCGGTTTTTGAATGTATTTTAGATGCATCACAAACTTTAATTTTAAAAGATAAACTAACGAGCTTAATAGATATGGAACAAGATAGTTTACGGTTTTATTATCTTGGAAACAATTATAAAACCAAAATAGAACATTTTGGCATAAAAAAGTCATATGATCCAGAAGATGTGCTTATGATATAATCTTGATGTCATGTTAGTAAATCGAAAGATGTAAAAAATAAAAATATTAGAAATTTAATTTTATTAGTGCGAACTATAAGCTCACATAAAACAGCAGGGACTTTCGCACTTGAAAAATGACAATTTATTTATATTTGTTAAACTATTATAAAAGATTATAGATATATAATTTGTATAATATTAATAATATATCATTAAATATTGGATATATTTTTAGCAATTATTGCTGTCGCTTCCCTCGCGGAAGCGTGGATTGAAATATAAAAACATCTCCTTATCAGTTGTAATAAAAAGTCGCTTCCCTCGCGGAAGCGTGGATTGAAATAGAGGAAAGTAAACATCAAATAGAAGAATTGTGCGGTCGCTTCCCTCGCGGAAGCGTGGATTGAAATCAGAAAAATTCATGCAGATATATTTATTGACGAGTCGCTTCCCTCGCGGAAGCGTGGATTGAAATATACCCACGGGAAGAACCCCCAGAATTTCCACCCAGTCGCTTCCCTCGCGGAAGCGTGGATTGAAATCTTTTGCTTCTCTTTTAGCCAATCCTCTATTTCCGTCGCTTCCCTCGCGGAAGCGTGGATTGAAATAGAGTTTTTCTAAAATTTTAGAAAAAGGTGGAAGACGTCGCTTCCCTCGCGGAAGCGTGGATTGAAATAAAAGTGGATTGATTTTTTAGCAAGCAAAGGATGTCGCTTCCCTCGCGGAAGCGTGGATTGAAATTATGAAGGCTTATCACTTTCCACAAGTAATCCGTGTCGCTTCCCTCGCGGAAGCGTGGATTGAAATCGAAAAGGAAGATAGAGAAGCAAAAACAGCAACCGCGTCGCTTCCCTCGCGGAAGCGTGGATTGAAATACGTGTAACATTTCAAAAAAGACAAGAAAGGGTGTGTCGCTTCCCTCGCGGAAGCGTGGATTGAAATTAATTCAAACGGGCAGAATGTTGGTATTCCAGGTCGCTTCCCTCGCGGAAGCGTGGATTGAAATAGACTTTCCCCCAAAAGTGCTGCTGATAAAATACGTCGCTTCCCTCGCGGAAGCGTGGATTGAAATTGAATAATGTCGGCATGGTTGGAAGTGTTTTAAAGTCGCTTCCCTCGCGGAAGCGTGGATTGAAATCAACATTCCCCCAGAACAAAAGACCTTGACCAATAGGTCACTTCCCTTGTGGAAGCGTGGATTGAAATTTCTCTCATCTTTTTTTTGTTTTTTTCTTGTTGTTTCCTCACGAAAGTATAGATTGAAATAGCAAGAAAGAAATGGTATAATAATAGCCGATTATTTTCTAGAACTAGAAAAAGTATGGATTGGAAATAAAGGAGAATGTTATTTATGAAAAAGAATTATACCTTGAAACATAAAATAATTATCTATGTTATGGTTGTTTCCATTTCATTAGCAATTTTGATCACTGGTATTATGTCTGCTGGAAGTATTTATTCTACAAATTCTATTTTTCTAGACAATATGAAAATCAGTGCTAGAATTGCTTCTCAAAGTATTAGTTCTAATTTGCATCTTTTGTCAGAACGAATATATAACATTTCTATAGAACAGATTTTTTCTGACAATACAGTTGCAAAAGAGAAAAAGCAGATACGGATAGATGAAATAAAATCGCAAATTGAATTTGTTTGGCTTTCTGTTTATGATCTTTCTGGTCAAAAGCTGTATGGAGATGAATTAGCACCAGATTCTATTAAAAATACCAAATACTTTTCTTATCTAAAAGAAACAGAAAATACAACAATTGGAGAACCATATTATGAAAATAATATATTACAATTTTGTATTGGTATTCCATTAAAAATGGAAGAAGATATAACAGGATACTTAATTGGTAGTTATAAATATGATGTTTTAAATGATGTATTGAGTATGCTGATTTTAGGAAATACTGGAAATGCTTATATTTTAAATGAAGAAGGAGTGATTATTGGGGATCGCAATCTAAAAAATATTGTTTTACAACAGAATATCTATGATTTATATCCTTTCAAGGGAAATAATGAGGTATTTAATAAAATGCTTAGGTTTCAAACAGGTTCTGCCTTACTTAGTTTAAAAAATAAAAAATATTATGCCGGATATGCGCCAATTCCCGGTACTAATTGGGTTTTAATGATTGATGCTTCACAAAAAGAGTTTATGGGTACAGTACAAGTTTCACTTATTTTGACTATCTTTCTTTCTGCTTTGCTGCTTTTTATTGTTTTTACCATTATTAATCCTCTTGCAAAGAAAATATCTGAATCTTTATTATCGGCAACTGTGCGGCTTAAAAAACTATCAGAAGGAAATCTGACAGAGGAGGTTATTTTATCCGATTGTACAAGTGAAACGGAGATCTTAACAGATGCGCTTTCCAAAATGATTGTCAATTTAAATGGTTACATAAAAGATATTAAAATCTGCCTAGAAACATTATCAGAAGGAAATTACACGATTGAGATACCCAATAATTTCCGCGGAGATTTTTCTTCGATTCGAGATTCCTTATGTCATATTAAAACATCTCTGAACAATACTATGATACAGATGAACCATTCTTCAATAGAAGTAAATAAAAATTCTAAAGAAGTATCTAATTATGCAAAACAGCTTCATGATGGTTCTCAAAAGCAATCAGAACTTTTAGAACAGCTTAAGTCAAGTATGATGGATATTACAGCTTCTATTGAGAAAAATAAATATAATGCGATTCAAATGGAACAGTGTTCCCAAAATGCTGATGAGAAAACCACTCTTGGTGGCGATTATATGCATAATATGTTAAATACTATGGATCAGATAAATTCTATGATGAATGAAATTTCTAAAATTAGTGAATTGATAGAAGATATTTCAAATCAGACAAATTTGCTTTCTATTAATGCTTCTATTGAAGCTTCAAGAGCAGGTGAGGAAGGAAAAGGGTTTGCCGTTGTCGCTTCTGAAGTAGGAAGGCTTTCTTCTCAGACTACAGAAGCATTAAGTCAAACAGGAGAAATTATTAAAAAAGCAACAGAAATTATCCAAAATGGATTGAAAACTGCGAAACAGACAGCACAAGCTTTCAGAGAAATTCAAGATGTGACAAAACAATATCATGAAATTTCTAAAAAATTATCAGATACTGTTTTAGAACAAAATAATTCTGTTACTTGTGTAAATAATCAACTTATCTCTTTAAATGATATTGCAGATCAGAACCAAACATTAGCAGAACAAACAGACAATATGGCGGATTCCTCTTTACTTCAATCTGAAAAGCTGAAAGATTATGTAGCACAAGTAAAAATAAAAGAAATGGATGTATAGGAGAAAGTTTTATGCGAAAGTATATTTGTTTATTACTTTTTTTCTTAGTATTATTTCTAGGTGGATGTGGTAGAAATGATAAAATGAAAGATGGTTTTTACACTGCGGAAATGTCCGACTATTCTCATGGATGGAAGGAATATCTTTGCATTATGGTAAAAGATGGAATAATTGTATATGCTGAGTTTAATGCTAAGAATCAAAGTGGATATATTAAAGCGTGGGATAATGCTTATATGCAGAATATGGTATCTGTATCAGGAACATATCCCAATGAGTATACAAGAAATTATGTTGCTCAATTAATTGAGGTACAGAATCCAAAAAATATCGATGCTATCAGCGGAGCTAGTAATTCCGGGAGTAATTTTATCAAATTAGCTACTGCTGTTATCAATCAGGCAATAGAGGGAGATGCTGCTACTATTGTCGTAAAATAAAAAGGAAGAAAATAAATTTTATAAATAAAGAACCGTGATATATATTAAAAGTGTTTGCTTATTTATATTAATACATTTGTTGACAGAAATTTTTAAGTTTAAAGAGGAATAGCAACAATTATTAAGACAAATCGAAGTAGGAGGAGAATCGGTCATGCAAAATGAATATGATAATGAAAGATTTTTTGAAGAATACGCAAAAATGTCCCGTAGCAGGAATGGTCTGAACGCCGCCGGAGAATGGCATCAACTAAAACTTCTGTTTCCTCCACTTCAAGGAAAAACGGTTCTCGATTTGGGGTGCGGCTATGGCTGGCATTGTACCTTTGCAGCAGAACAAGGAGCGATACAAGTATTAGGGCTTGATTTGAGCAGAAAAATGATTGAAGAAGCAAAAAAGCGAAATGCACAAAGAAAAATAGAGTATTGTGTCTGTGGAATAGAGGAATATGAGTATCCAGAAAATATGTGGGATTGTGTCTTTTCCAATCTGGCTTTGCATTATATTGAAAATATTGAGAAAATATTTCAAAAAATATATAGAACACTGAAACAAAATGGAGTATTTATTTTTAATATGGAACATCCAGTGTTTACCGCAGGAGTTGGACAGGATTGGATTTACACAGAATCCGGAAAGCCTCAATATTGGCCAGTGGATAATTATTTCATTCCGGGAGAGAGAAATACACACTTTTTGGGGTGCGATGTGGTAAAACAGCATCACACACTTACACAAATATTGATGGGATTATTGAATAACGGCTTTGAACTTGAAGCTGTAGAGGAAGCGAAGCCCTCTGAAGAAATGATGAGTATTCCAGAAATGAAAGATGAATTGCGTCGACCAATGATGTTGTTAGTAAAAGCCAATAAAAAATAACTTTAAACAGATAGGTGATTGCGAAGGTCAAAAGGGGGACACTGCGGCAAGGAAGTGTTCCAGCGAAGCCGCGCTTTCGCTCCGTTCCAGACGTAGTGGTACTAAATTCTCGGCGCGTAACCGCACCGCTCATTAAGTACCAACGTCTTCCAAGGGGCTTCTTATGGAATACTTCCTTGCCTCCGCTGATTCGTTGGCTGTTCTGCTTTTTGAAAAGCGAATGTTGGCGATAAACTATGAAAATCTAAGGGAAGAGATAAGCAGAAAGAATTTTGATATTGAGAAATGAAAGATGACAGATGATGTTAGAATCCATTCATTTTGATAGAGCTGTTGCTGCGTTTCGCCCGCCTTTGCTAATAGGTAATCAAAACGAGAAACCCTGTTATGCAGCCCTCCTGTTGTATCTGCCGAGCAATTAATTTAGTTTTGTTCTACTTTTCATAAATAAACTCCTTTCGTTTATCGTAGACTTCTCCCACTACTTTTAGGTGGTGGGAGAAGTCTTGTAAATTCTTGCAAAAAAATTCTATCCTATGTTATAAACTAAGTCGTTTTCCTCATAGAAACGTGGATTGAAATATTATAAAAATAATTTTGCCCCATAATAAAATATAATTTCCAGAAAACCTGAAAAGACCATAACTAAAATAGGATTTATTTTTTTATAATGAAGAAGAACAAAAGCGATAATAAAAATAAAAATGGAAGAAAAGCGAATATCAGAAAGCGAGAAAGAAAATCCATTAGGCCAAAAACAAGAAACTAGGATACTCACTCCCGCAGAGGCTATCATCGCTACTACAGCAGGTCTTAAAGAAGATAGAATAGTTTGAAGCATAGTGAGTTTATGATATTTTTGATAAATATAAGCTAAGATAGAAACGATAAGACAAGAAGGTAAGATACAGCCTAATGTAGCAACAACAGCCCCTAGAAATCCTGCTATTTTTAATCCTACAAAAGTGGCAGAATTTACAGCGATAGGACCGGGTGTCATCTGAGAAATTGTGATTAAATCTGTAAATTCTGATAAAGAAAGCCAATGGTGAAGATTGACTACTTGATCCTGAATAAAAGGCATCGCGGCATATCCTCCCCCAAAACTGAACATTCCAATCTGTAAGAAACTTAAAAATAATTGAAGATAGATCATATTTTCTTCCCTCCCTTAAAAGAATAAAGAACTCGTAAAACCCCAATCAAAATACAAGCAATAACAACAAAAATAACATTAATATTTAAAAAATAAGTGATGCAAAAAGAGATAACCATAATCAAAATAGAACTAATATTTCTGCTATGTATAATTCCTTTTCCCATATCCAAAACAACAGAACAGATAACAGCTCCTACACCTGCCTGCATTCCCTTTAATAATAACTGAATTATCATATTTTGAGAAAATACCGTATAAAAAAAAGAAATAACGGATAAAAATACAAAAGGAGGCAGAATTGTAGCTAAAATAGAGATAAATACACCTACTATACCAGCAAGTTTATAGCCCACCACAATCGCTCCATTTACAGCAATCGCCCCAGGAGAAGACTGCGCAATCGCAATTAAATCTAACATTTCCTGCTCTTCAATCCAATGAAGTTCATCTACAAACTTTTTTTTCATCAGACTGACAATAACATATCCTCCTCCAAATGTAAAAGCACTTAGATATAAATTAGAAATAAATAATTTCCAAAAAACTTCTTTTTTCGTTTTCATCTAATCTATATACCTCCTTTTATTATAATTTATTATTTAGATAATTGCAAAATCCTGAAATCCATATAAATACTGACTTTTTTGAAAATTACTTCTGCATATCTCCTCCCTGAGATTTCATAAGTTATCATAACTTTCATTCTTCAAAATCTTCAAAAAATAGAACAGCCAATGAATCAGCGGAGGCAAGGCAGTATTCCAAAAGAAGTCCCTTGGAAGACGTCGGCACTTAATGAGCAAACCCATAAGGGTTCGCGAATTTAGTACCGTTACGTCTGGAACGGAGCGAAAGCGCGGCTTCGTTGGAATACTGCCTTGCCGGAGCGTCCCCTTTTGACTTTCCCAATCACCTATAATTTACTATGTATATATAAAATAATATTATATTATAAAATCCATCATAAAATCAATATTAATAAAAATTTTTTATCAGCTAAGTTTATAAAAGAACTTGAAACTTCATAAATAAAATCCTTTTGCTTATCGTATGGGAGTTAAAAAATCAGAAGTATAAGCCATTACTACGACTGTACTGTTATAAACCCATGACCTTTCGAGCACAGGTAGTTGACAAACTCTCCCATTATATAAAAAAATTTTTCATCTCAATTTCAATTTTTCTAGAATAGCCAACAATCTAGTCTTACACAGAGCGAAAGCGCAGCTTCACCTAAACAACAATAGATTTCTATTTTCTCATTCGTAAGGTTATTGAAATTTTTATTTAAATCGGTTATACTGATACTATTCATTATTCTATAAAAGAAAAAAACTGGTACAAAAGAAAAAAATATGATAGAATAATACAGAAAGAAAAAATAAAAGAAAATAATAAGGGAAACTCATAATAAAAAATTCCTTAATGGAACATGATAGAGATACTGTGAAAGCCATAAATCATATGTGGCTACATGGAGATAGAGATGAAAAAGTATGAAAGACATCAGATGGCTATATTAAAAACCATGATAAAAAAAGCATTATTTTTAATAGGAATTTTGTGTTTCATTTTATGTGTCATTCATCTAGTGAATAGAGTGAAAATATTAGAAAATCAGATAGAAAAACTCTCTATAGAACAAGTTTTCGCGCAGGCAAAAACAGATGAAGAAATATTTGATAATACAACAATAACCCCAGAAGTACAAACATCAGAAGTACAAACATCAGAAGTACAAACATCAGAAGTACAAACATCAGAAGTACA
>CAJUHN010000069.1 GCA_910585935.1 uncultured Lachnospiraceae bacterium
CGCTACGTCTGGAACGGAGCGAAAGCGCGGCTTCGCTGGAACATTCCTTGCTCTCGCGGAAATTGTGAAACTATGTTTTTATGTGAAACAAAACAAATATTCTGTATTATAGTAGAAAAGTAAGTAATAAAGAAACAAGATGGAGGAAAAATATATGGATGTAATAGAAAGATTTTTAAAATACGTAAAGGTAGATACGGAATCTGTTCCTGATGTAGAGAATTTTCCAAGCAGTGAGAAACAGAAAAACTTGGCGAATCTGTTAAAGGCAGAATTAGAAGAGATGGGAGCTGTCGATGTAAGAGTAGACTCATATGGATATGTCTATGCAGAGATTCCTTCTACATTAAAGAGAAAAATCGCTGTTCCTGTTTTAGGATTTATCTCTCATATGGATACTTCCCCAGCCGTATCTGGAAAGGATGTAAAACCACAGATCATAGAACATTATGATGGAACGGATATCTGTTTAAATAAAGAACAGGGATATTTTTTAAGAACAAAAGAATTTCCGGAACTTTCAAGATATATGGGAGAGGATTTAATTGTGACAGACGGAACAACTTTATTAGGGGCTGATGATAAAGCAGGTATTGCAGAAATTATGACAATGGCAGATATCTTATTAAAGAATAAAGAAATAGAACATGGAACGATTAAAATCGCTTTTACTCCAGATGAAGAAGTAGGTCGTGGAGCAGATTTTTTTGATGTGGAAGGATTTGGAGCGGATTATGCTTATACGGTAGACGGAGGGGCATTAGGGGAATTAGAATATGAAAATTTCAATGCTGCCAAAGCTGATGTATTGATAAAAGGGAAAAGTATTCATCCGGGGTCTGCAAAAGGACAAATGATAAACGCCATTTTGCTTGCCATGGAATTTCATTCTATGCTTCCTATAGAACAGTCACCAGCTCATACAGAAGGGTATGAAGGATTTTATCATTTAGATGGGTTGACAGGTACAGTGGAATATGCGAAGATGGATTATATTATTCGTGATCATGATAAAGAGAAATTTGAATATAAGAAGGAAAGAATGAAAAAGATTGCGGCATATTTGAATGAAAAATATGGACAAGATAGGATAACTTGTAATATCAAAGATAATTATTTTAATATGAAAGAAAAAATAGAACCACATATGCATTTGATTGAAAATGCGAAAGAGGCTATGGAAGAAGTAGGCGTGAAACCGTGTATTGTACCAGTGCGGGGTGGAACAGATGGTGCAAGACTTTCTTATAAAGGACTTCCCTGCCCGAATTTATGTACTGGAGGAATGAATTTTCATGGAAGATATGAATATATTTCTGTACAATCCATGAAGAAAACAGTAGACATTTTATTGGCGATTATAAAAAAGTATAGTGGGGTTTAAAGCTGTTATATTTCATTCAATTTAACCTGCTGCCCAAGCATAAATAATATAAAAGTCAATACAAAATGGAAAGAAAAGAGATAGAAGTTTGAAATAATTAGATTTGTTATCATGAGATTTTTTTCACAGATTAGAAAAGCCAATAAATTAGCGAAGGGAAGGAAGTATTCCATAAGAAGCCCCTTGGAAGACGTTGGTACTTAATAAGCAGAACCGCAAGAAGCGGGGCTGCGAATTTAGTACCATTACGTCTGGAACGGAGCGAAAGCGCGGCTTCGCTGGAATACTTCCTTCCCGAAGCGCCCCTTTGTCATGAAAGTAAACTTAACTTTAAACTTATAGAAGAAAAATAAAAATAGTAAAATAATAGGAGCAAAAAAGTGAGAAAATTAGCATTACCAGAGGAAGTTCTTTTAAAGATTGAAAAACCGGCTCGATATATTGGAAATGAAGTAAATATGGTAAGAAAAGATCTCTCTGAGATTGAAGTTCGATTTGCCATGTGTTTTCCCGATGTTTATGAAATCGGAATGTCGCATCTTGGCATACAAATTTTATATGATATGTTCAATCAAAGAGAAGATATCTATTGTGAAAGAATTTATTCTCCGTGGACAGACTTGGATAAGATTATGAGAGAACAAAAGATTCCTTTATTTGCAATAGAATCCCAAGACCCTATTAAGGAATTTGATTTCATTGGAATCACCCTTCAATATGAAATGTGTTATACAAATGTGCTTCAGATTTTGGATTTAGGGCAGATACCACTTCATTCTTGTGATAGAACAGAAGATGACCCTATCATTATAGGAGGAGGACCTTGTGCCTATAATCCAGAGCCATTAGCGGAATTTTTTGATTTGTTTTATATCGGAGAAGGGGAAACGGTCTATTTTGATTTGATAGATGCGTATAAAGAAAATAAGAAAGCAGGAAGAAGCAGAATAGAGTTTTTAGAAAGAGCGGCTGAAATTCCGGGGATCTATGTTCCTCAATTTTATACTGTCACTTATCATGAAGATGGAACGATACAGCGCTTTTTTCCTCATAATCCTCATGCGAAGGAAAAGATCCGAAAAGAAGTGGTGATGGATATGAGCCACACATATTATCCTAAAAAGCCTTTAGTGCCTTTTATCAAAGCGACACAGGACAGAGTGGTTTTAGAGATTCAAAGAGGCTGTATTCGGGGCTGTCGATTTTGTCAGGCAGGAGAAGTATATAAACCTGTCAGAGAAAGGAGTTTAGAGTTTTTAAAAAATGCAGCTTATGAGATGTTAAAGAATACAGGACAGGAAGAAATCTCTTTAAGTTCTTTAAGTTCGAGTGATTATTCTAATCTTAAAGAATTAGTGAATTTTTTAATAGAAGAGTTTCAGGGAAAGGGAGTCAATATTTCTCTTCCTTCTCTTAGAATCGATGCGTTTTCTTTAGATGTTATGAGTAAAGTACAAGATATTAAAAAAAGCAGCCTTACATTTGCGCCGGAAGCGGGGTCTCAGCGTCTTCGGAATGTGATCAATAAAGGGCTTACACAGGAAGATATTTTAAATGGGGCTTCCAAAGCGTTTCATGGTGGATGGAATAAAGTGAAATTATATTTTATGTTGGGGCTTCCCACAGAAACGAAAGAGGATATGGAAGAAATCGCTGTGTTATCTGATAACATTGCCAGAGTATATTATGCGGAAATTCCAAAAGAGCAAAGGAATGGAAAGGTACAAATTACTGCGAGTACGTCTTTTTTTGTGCCAAAGCCATTTACTCCTTTTCAATGGGCAAAAATGTGTCAGAAAGAAGATTATTTAGAAAAAGCTCGTATTGTAAATGCAAAAATGAAGGAAATGTTGAATTGGAAGAGTTTAAAATATAATTGGCATGAAGCAGATGTGACGGTATTAGAAGGAGTTTTGGCAAGAGGAGATAGAAAGATTTCTGCTGTTATTGAACGTGCTTATCAAAAGGGATGTTTCTATGATGCGTGGTCAGAAACATTTGATAATGATAAATGGATGGAAGCCTTTGATGAGTTGGGAATCGATATTAATTTTTATAATACAAGAGAGCGGGATTTAGACGAAATTCTGCCATGGGATTTCATTGATGTAGGCGTTACAAAAGAATTTTTAAAACGAGAGTGGAAAAGGGCATTAGAAGAGAAAACTACACCGAACTGTCGTATTTCTTGCTCTGGCTGTGGAGCGAAAGTATTTGAAGGAGGTGTATGTTTTGAAAATAAGAATTAAATTTGCGAAACGAGGTGCAATGAAATTTGTAGGACATTTGGATATCATGCGATATTTTCAAAAGGCGATGCGCAGGGCAGAAGTAGATATTGCATATTCGGAAGGTTTTTCTCCCCATCAAAAAATGTCATTTGCTGCTCCATTAGGATTAGGACTTACCAGTGAAGGGGAATATATGGATATTGAAGTACATCAGAGTAAATCTTCTAAAGAGATGGTACAGGCTTTGAATGAAGTTATGGTAGATGGTATAGAGATTCTCAGTTTTAAAAAACTTTCTGATTCCTCACAAAATGCGATGGCTTCTTTAGTGGCAGCAGATTATCGTCTTACTCTTAGAAAAGAAGAGCCTTTCAAACAGCGAGAAAAGCTATTTCAGGAAATAGAAACATTTTTAAATCAAGAATCCATTCCTATCATGAAAAAAACAAAAAAAGGCGAAAAAGAAATCGATTTAAAATCCCTTATTTATCATTTCTCTGTGAAAGAAGACAGTTTATTTTTAACAGTGGCAGTGGGAAGCGCAGAAAATGTGAAACCAGAATTGATCGTAGAAACATTTTTTAATGCCAAAGGTCAACAGATGCCAGAGTTTTATTTTCAAATACAGCGCTTAGAATTATATACCAAAGATTTGATTCCATTAGAAGAGGTAGGAGAAGACATTGAGTAAAAAACTTTTGATTACAAGATATCAAAATGGTATTCTGACTACCTTAACAGATGAAATGGAAGCCATAGAGTTTCATTATGAAGAGGAAAACAGAGAAAAAAATATTTTGGGAAATATTTATATCGGAAGAGTAAAAAATGTGGTGAAAAATATTGATGCTGCTTTTATTCAATTTACGAAAGATGCGATAGGATATTATTCTATCAAAGAAAATAAAATGCCTTTATTTTTAAATTTAAAACAAGGGAAAAATCTTTTGCCTTGTTTAGGGGATTTGATGCTTGTGCAGGTTTCAAAAGAAAATAGTAAGACAAAAGCTCCTACTTTAACTTCTCATATTAATTTAACAGGAAAATATGTCGTGCTTACCGTGGGGATTCCGTATTTAAGTTTTTCTAGTAAAATTACAGATCATGTTTGGAAAAAAAGATGTAGAGAACAATTACAGGATTTTATTACAGAACGATATGGCTGTATTGTAAGAACAAATGCACAGAATCAGGAATTTTCTGTCATAGAGCAGGAATGGAAAGGGTTGGTTTCTCTTTTTGAGCAGATTTTAAGAGAAGGGGAACATCAAATGCAGTATACATGTTTATATCAAGCGCCTGTTTCTTATTTGAGCAATTTAAGAGATGTTTATACCAAAGATTTAGAAGGAATTTTAACAGATGAACAAGAATTGTATGAAGAGGCAAAACAGTATTTGCAGATACATCAGCCAGAAGATATAGAAAAGCTGTCTTTTTATAAAGATGCACTTGTTCCATTAAAAAGTATTTATAATTTAGAAAAACAACTGATGCGTGCCTTAACAGAAAAGGTTTATTTAAAATCAGGTGGGTATCTGGTGATAGAGCCTACAGAAGCGTTAGTAGTGATTGATGTAAATACAGGTAAATTTATGCATAAGAAAAATATAGAGGAAACAGCTTTGTTTATCAATAAAGAAGCGTCAAAAGAAATCGCAAAACAGTTGCGGCTTAGAAATTTATCTGGTATTATAATTGTGGACTTTATCAATATGCCCAAAAAGGAACATCAGGAAGAATTAATGGAAGTATTTCGGCAGTATTTAAGTAAAGATCCCATAAAGACGGTATTAGAAGGCATAAGTAAATTAAATTTAGTAGAATTGACTCGAAAAAAGGTGAGAAAACCATTATCAGAACAGATGGGGATAAAAAAACAGTGTGAAAATAGAGTTTGAGTGAAAAAAGAAAGGGGATAAACATGAGAACATTATTAATTGATCAAAATGTAAGCAATACTGATTTAATTATCAGTTTAAAAATTATGCAGGGGAATCCAACTCCGGAAAGCCAAAATGAATTTATTAATCAGATGATACATGCGAGATTTTTATGTTTGGCAACTTTTGATCCAGAACCGATACCAAATGAAAAAGGAGAATATGAAATAGCAGAGGGAATGAAATTATTGATGAATTCGGTAGCGAGTGAAGATAAGAAAGCGTTTATCGTGGCTTTTACGGAAACGAAAGAAGCGATGAAGCAAAAAAAAGAAAAGGAACACACCATTATCACGACCTATCCAGATTTTTGCAATATGGTTCTTCAAGAAGATTCTCCATATTCTGGGTTTGTTATTAATCCTTATTCGGAAAATATTGTGGTGACAAGGGAAATTATGCTTTCGATTAATCAACATATTCGTGTTGTGAAAAGACCGGGGACACCTAAGATGGGACAGCCGGGATCAGGACCTATGATGTAAAAAGATGGGGATATATAAGATTTTACGAAGATTTCGTAATTCCGCTTACGGGAAGAAATGTTCCACCGAAGCCGCGCTCTCGCTCCGTTCCAGACGTAATGGTACTAAATTCGCAAATCCCGCTTCTTGTGGGTTTGCTTATTAAGTGCCGACGTCTTCCAAGGGGCTTCTTTTGGAATCATTCCTTCCCTTAAGCTACTTTTTTGTTATGGCTGGTTTGTAATATTGAATCATTCAAAAATTTAGAAAAAGAAACAAGGAAGATTATTGTTATAATATAAAATGATATACACAAGCTAATTATTTTAAAATTTCTCCCTTTTCGGAATTATGTACCACGAGCTTATAAATATACATTGCAAGCATCGGGCATATATTTTATGATCAAGTATATAAATATGAATTTATGGAGGTAGGAGTATGAAAGATTTTATTTTTATTACAGGAGCAAGTGGTATAGGTAAGACCACTTTAGCTAACGGACTGCTTCAATATTATAAAACAACATGTATAGAACAGCATATGATACCTGAATTTATTTCACGGGATGGTAGCGAACCAATGACTGGGGAGCTTGAAGAACTCACTTGCTGGGAAAATCAGGTGGCAATGCTAATGTGCTTTCACAAGCTGGGCTATAAAAATATAATTACTTCCGATATTGATGATTTAAGAACGGCGGATATTCCTATAGTTTTTAAAGGAACTGATTTTATCACAATAAAGCTAGTATGCAGTGATTTGCATCAAATCCAAGAACAGATGAGAAACCGCCCCAATAATGGATTTATAGATTTTGATTTACAGAAAAAGATGAACGAAAAAAATATTAAGCGAAATCCTCTTATTAACGAAATAGAAATTGATGTTGCGGGTAAATCAATCGGAGAAGTACTGGAACATTCAATAAATATTATTGAAACTACGCCTTCTTGTTTTGATTATGAATACGAAAAACCTCCAAAAGAAATATTTTATTCATGGGTTTTTGCGAATGGATTAAGATAAAAATAAGGCTTATAGGCTATAAAAAAATTAAAAATAGTATTATAGGCTGGTTTAGGTTTAGATGACTAGAAGTGACATATAACGATGAAACTCAATCCTTCTTAATTTACAGTTCTTTTATCAGACATAAAGTTAGTTCATCATTATTCCTACAGACAGCATCTGTTTCACAGATTTTTTCCTCATAATACACTCCTTTTCCATCAGGAATGTAGCCTCTTTTTATATAGAATCTCTGAGCAGGTCCGTAATCACTGTTTAGGCAGACGTCCAGATATATTTTATTACAATGTTGTTTCGCAATATTTTCCATAATATCCAATAAAATAGTAGCTATTTTCTTCCGTCTGTATTTTTCAAATACAATCAAATCTACTACATATGGAATATTGCAGTTAGCAAGCCCTCCCCATCTACATTGGTAATATAAAAATACATATCCTGTGGCAGTGTCGTTGTACAATGCAAGCAATGCAATACACTCGCCATTTTCCTGATTTTCCAACTGCCGTTTTAAATATGCGATGTTCTTTTGGCTTTCGTCACCATCTGCCCTGCAGATGAACGGAATATCATCATAAGTCATGATACGGACATCTATGTTCGTCGAATGAAATAAAAAATCCATATTGTCAACCTCCATAATTTCTGATTTTTCTCTCTTCAAAATTCTGTATTCTTTGGGCGAGTACTCCATTTTCTCTTTAAAACATTTCCCGAAATCT
Source organism: uncultured Lachnospiraceae bacterium (assembly GCA_910585935.1). Taxonomy (GTDB): domain Bacteria; phylum Bacillota; class Clostridia; order Lachnospirales; family Lachnospiraceae; genus MGBC136627. The sequence goes on from CAJUHN010000069.1 coordinate 7,777, forward strand.
TCATAAACATAAAATTCCGTTTTGTTTTTTTCAACCCTGAAAGCTTGGATTGCATAAAAGCACGAATGTCTTTTCCTGCCATTCTTCCCCTTTTTTAATATTGATAAATTATGACGTTTTACTGATATTATTTATCTGTTTTGTATGATAAAATTATACTTGAAAAAGGTGAGATTCGTCAAGCTTATCACTTTTTCTTGGTCTGTCCTGTGGTAGTAGTCTGAATGTTGTCGCTCATGTTCCCCTTTTCTTTTATGGAAGATATCATATATCTCTCAACGCCGCTGTTGGGGTGTGATGATTTTCTTTTGTCATCGTTTTGCGAATCATTTACGATTTATGTTTAAAGTGGAAATTGAAGAAATTTTCTGATTGAGGTATTTATGAACTTCTCAATAGCAAAAAGGTATGGTATAATAAATAAAATGTCGAAAAATTTTTGAGAGGGACATTAGTTATGTTTGGTGGCAAAATTCAACAGATAAAATTCAAATATTATGGGTTCTCTATTGAAGCTGTATTGAACAAACTTTTTATGGCTAAGATTGCAAAAGAGTCAGAAGGATGTTATACCGTCAAAGCAGAAACTTTTGGAAAAGGCATTTTGATGTGGCTATTAAGGTTAAAGTCGTAGCTTCAACAGACTTGAAAACAGAATAGCTATTAGAAATCAAGCAAATTTTGGATAGAAAGAAGGAATAGGAGTATGATTCAAGACTATAACAAAACAAAATCAAATGTCCTGGCTACATATAGAGATTTTTGTTCTCTGATTTCTAGGGTTAAGGGTGATAAAAGCAGTTCTTTTGACTCCTCATTGAAGTTATTGGATGAACAGGTTAAGAACATCAAGCAAGATAGATTTTTGCTGATAGTGGTGGGTGAAGCTAAAAGTGGTAAATCCACTTTCATTAATGCCTACTTGGGTGAAGAAATCTTGCCTATGGATGTCAAACAATGTACTTCTGCCATTGTGAAGATTCGTTATGGTGAAAAGTTTACATTAACTGTTACTTATGCTGATGACACTACTAATATCCTTGATGATGAACATAAAATCAAAGAATTCCTTAATAAAAATGCAGCTATAGATGACAAGTACCGTGATATACCCATTTCTGCTATTAACTTTGAGATTCTGATGAAGTATGAAAACCAAAAAATCCCAAAAAAAATAATTGACGATTTTATTAAAGGGGTCAAGGATGACAATATTTATCATCTTCCTGAAGCAGAATACAATGATAAGATTCGTAACTACATAAAACAGAAACAACCTTGTTGGAAAAAGATTGTCAAGAATATTGATATTTTCTATCCATTTGCAGATACAGACCTCAAGGGTGTAGAAATTGTAGATACTCCTGGGGTCAATGCTGATGGTCGTTTAGGTAATATTACAGATAAGTATATGGAGCGAGCAAATGCGGTAATGTTCCTTAAATCTATCATAGGTACTGCCCTTGAAGCCAGTTCCTTTAAGCAGTTCTTGGAATCCAAGAGTATTGACAGAAACAAAAACGCTATGTTTCTTATTTTAACAAGAGCCGCTAATGAAACTAAAGATAATATTACTCATATTCATCAGGAAGCTTTCAAGCAGTTCTCTAATATCAATGAAAATCAAATTATCCCTATCGATAGCAAAGTCAAGTTGTTCTACAACAGGGTTAAAGACATGACCATTGAAGAAATCGAAGAAATTATACAAGAAGAAGTAGCTGCAAATCGGCTGGATTCCTTTATTACTGTGCAGTGGTTAATGGCTCAAAAAAATCGAGAGAGCTTTTTGCAGAAATTGATGGAGTTGTCTCAGTTTAATGTAATGAATTCTGCTCTCAATCAGTTTTCTCATAAAGTTCAGTACATCGCTTTAAATGACCTTTTGACTCGTATGCTCTTTGTCATTGATAAAGTTAAGGATACTTTGAATGAGAAGATAGAGCTTTATAAACAAAAGGCTGTTGACCCTATCGAACTGGGTAACAGGATAAATAAGATTAAGGCTGAATTGGAAGACATGACCCTGAAAATCAAAGAAACCGTGAACCACATAGTAATTTGTTATAATGAAGTAATTGATAAAAGAGTGAATAAGGAGATGAATAGTTACAGAGAAGAAATTGCAAAAATACATTCCTCAAGTTTTAATAGCATAGATGAATTGGAGAAAATCTCCTTTCGCAAAATTGATATGCTTACTCAAGATGGTAATAAACTCCAAAAAAAAATCGTAGAAGATTGTGATAAAACCCTTATTTCCCTTAGTAATAAAAGTAGCATTAAATTTACCACAATTAAACCTGACATTACAAGAGAAACCTTCAAAAAGGTAAAGGAAGAATTTAGAAATAGTCCTAATGCTCAAGAAACCTATTCATATGAAACCGGGAGTTGTTTCGCGAAAGTAACTAAAAATGTTAGTCGGTTCTCTCATTCTAAATTCTTTTTCTTAGTAAAAGGTGATATTGAAAAAAGAATCGAAAGATTAAAAAATCAGATAATTAATGAGTTGAAGAATTTTGTAACTGTAATAACTGAGGAATATATGAAGGAATTAGAAAGAAATGTAGACGTCAAGAAGGAAGAACTCAATGCTATATTGCAGGAGAAGAAAACAGCAGAAGAAATTGTTGAGTTGGAAAAACTTGTTTCAAAACTTGCACCTTTGAAAGAATGTATTGAAATACTTGAAGAAGGGGTTAAAAAACATGTCTGATGTAAAGACAAATATCCATTTGCTTTTTGAGGAAATGAATGCAGAGGTTGAGCATATTGTGACTTCTTCTCATATTGCTGATATGGCAACAAGGGGTCTTTTGGGCTATGTACCTGAGAAAGTGCTATGGCTGCTGAGAGTTATATGATTGACCTCTATAAAGTCCTATCTACAAATACTCTCAATGAACCTGTTTTCCAGAGTGCCACAAATGCAAATAGGTTTCTACGAATTGCAACTGCCTATTGACTTGATGTTAAAGACCTGTAAGACTAACTATATTGAGGGTAAATCCTTTAATGAAATCAATACTCTTTATTCTACTGCTATTGCTGGTGTAGGTGGGCAGTAGTAGATGGCGCTTTGCTGGGTCTGTTGTCAGGTGTAGTGGTTCATATACCTGTTGTGAGTATCATCGCGAGCGCTATTGTTGTTGGTCTTACACATGCAGGTATATATTCTGTTGTTTCCAAAATGAAGAAGAAGGACTATCGTAAAGCTGTTCAATCATTTATAGCAGACTTGGAAAATGAACTGATGAAATGGATAGACAATGTGATTAATTTTTATAATTCTGCTGTAAATGAGCTGAAGGCTACACTGAAAGGAGAAATCTATGGGTAATTTGATTGTGCCTAGCTTTGACGATATAAAAGGCATCAAAAATGAAGAATTACGGCAAAATACGGCTGCTGTTTTAGGTCAACAAGCAGGTATGTTGATTGAAACGGTTGCTCCTTATCTGGCAGTAAATCAGAATAATGTGAAAAGCTATCTGGACAGTAACTCTGTCCAGATAGTTGAAAATATGCGGTTTTTTAGACTGATAAGTTGTACAACAGAAGAAGTAGAGGATTTGGCTCTTTTTCTCAACGAGAAAATGGGCAAGATGTTTACTGCAATATCTTCCCTGCAAGTTTCTGTTGCTTACGGTGTGGTTAGTTATGAAGGAAAAACAAATTTGGTGTTAGGTGTAGCCAGTAAAGAAGCACAAGATGTTATTGAGCCTTTTATGAAAGGGCTATTGACAGGTATTGAAATTGAACCTTATAAACCCAACTTCTCTACTCGCGGAACTTCTGCTGTTAATGGTGGTGTAGTTTCTGCTATTCCTATAATGGAGATAGAGGAAGAAAAGCAACAGTTTGATATCTCCACCTTGATGAGAAGTATAAATGGTGAGAACTACACTGTTTTATTTATGGCACACCCCTATGAAATTGCAAATATTCAAAACAGATATGCAACATTAGTTCAAATTAGGGATGAGTGCTTCAAATTCAGTAAGAGGAACTTTTCAGAGCAAGACAGTGATACTATCACAAAGTCAAAAGTCGAAAGCCATAGTAAATCGTTTTCCTTTGGTGCTATGGTGGGTGGTATAATAGGTTCTGTGATGATTGGTGGTAATGCTGGAGCGTCTTTTACCAAGACTGTTTCTGATGATGTTTCAAGGGCATTGTGCAAAAGTACAACAACCGCTTTTGATGTGCAGAATGGTTTTGCTCTGGAAATGATGGAGTATTGTGATGCTGCTATCAAAAGGCTCAGGCAAGCTCAGAATGTAGGCTTATGGGGTTCTGCTCTGGTTTACTCTGCTGATAAGCCTATTGTAGGAAACATTATTCAGGCTTGCCTAAGTGGTGAACTGGCGAAACCTACTACTGCTTCTTTACCACTGAGAAAAATTTCGTATTCATTGACAGCAAAAGAAGAAATCCTTATTCCTCAACTGACCTCTAATAATCCTCTCTTGACGCCTATTACTTCTTCAGAGTTGGGTATGCTTTGTACGCCACCTTTTGAGAGTGTACCTGATTTTGAGTTGAAGAAGGGCAAGCTGTATCCTATGGTGGGATCTTCAAAAGATGGGGTTGTTATTGGTAAAGTTTCTGATGGTAATAGACCTATAGAAACAATGAATTTCTCATTGAGTGAAGCAGATTTGAATAAGCACACTTTCGTGTGTGGTATAACGGGTAGTGGTAAAACAACAACGGTGAAAGGTATACTTCAAAATTGTAAAAAGCCTTTTATGGTGATTGAGTCTGTAAAGAAAGAGTATCGTAATCTCAGGCTGGATAATGCCAGAGGCGAGTTGGTTGTTTATACTTTGGGAAAGCCTGAGTTGAATTGCTTACAGTTCAATCCTTTTTACATTCAATATGGTATCAATCTCCAAACACATATTGGCTTTTTGAAAGACCTCTTCAATGCATCCTTTTCTTTCTATGGTCCTATGCCTTACATTTTGGAGAAGTGCTTACACAATATATATCGTAAAAAAGGTTGGAATCTGACTTTAGGTTATCATCCCTATCTTATCAATACTGAAAAACAGTCCAAAGTGTTTGATGTAAGCTATCTAAAGGGTCAATATAGCTTAGAAGTTCATAAATATCTTTTCCCTACGATGCAAGACCTAAGAGCAGAAGTAGAGCATTATATTAAGACAGAGATGGATTATAAGGGTGAGGTAGCAGATAACATCAAAACTGCAATGCTTGCTCGTTTAGATAGCCTTTGTGTTGGTAGTAAGGGCTTTATGTTGAATACAGTTGAACCTATTTCTATCAATAACCTTATGCAGAAAAATGTGGTGTTTGAGTTGGAAGGGTTGGCAGATGATGCAGATAAGGCCTTTTGTGTGGGTCTATTGGTAGTGTATATTAATGAATTTAGGCAGATTTTCAAGGATGAGCATTTTGGAGAAAATCTTGGCTTGCAACATCTTTTGGTCATAGAAGAAGCCCACAGGCTTTTAAAGAATATTGAAACAGAAAGAACCTCTGAAAATATGGGAAATCCCAAGGGTAAAGCTGTTGAGCATTTTACAAATATGATTGCAGAAATGCGGTCTTATGGTCAGGGTGTCATTATAGCAGAGCAAATCCCAAGTAAGTTGACTCCAGATGTTATTAAAAACTCCTCGAATAAGATCATTCAGAGAGTTGTATCTGCTGATGACCAAAGGCTTGTAGCTAATACCATAGGTATCAAAGAAGAAGACGCCATTTACCTTGGAAATCTGAGGAAGGGGTTTGCCCTATGTCATAAAGAGGGTATGAATTTACCTGTTTTTGTGAAGGTAAACTACCTTTCTGACAATTTTATATCAGATGATGATTTGCTTGCCACTAAGGGCGGTATGATGTTTGAGGAAATCAATCTCAGTTTAATGAGAGAGAATACTTTTGACATTATGAGTAAATGGAGTTTGTGGCTTTTAAATGCTGTTTTGAGTCAAGAAAAACAAGAAGTTATAAAATCATTGAACCAATGCAAGGAAACTATGAAGAATACCCTTCGTAAAAAAGATGTATCATTGGTTTTCTGCAATAATATGGATGCTCTTCTGGGACAAGTTATAGCTGAAAATATTGTTAAGTTACTAATTTTTGGTGCGTATGGGTTTAAGAAAATAATATCCAATGACTTTTACAAGGCTCTTTGTGAATTGTTTGTTTTGGGTAGATATGAAGATGTAGATAAGGTTAAGAGATTCTTTCAGAACAGTTATATGGAGAATCCAAAAAGTAGATGCATTCGTATAATCTCTGGATTGATTATGTTCCATTATGAAGATGATGTGGATATAAAGAAAATTGCAGAAAATTATTTCCTGCTGAAAGATGAAACGGTTATAACTCAAATAGTAGAAAAAGTAAAAAATGTCAGAAAGGAGAGCTGTTAATGTTATTAATAGAAAGTACAACATTGGCGGCTGCAACAGTAGAGGGTAGAACTGCTATTGAGAGTGCAGTAGGTGTCGTAAAACAAGCAGGTGAAATGCCTGATTTTATTGAAAAAGTAAAATCTATTGAGGAAGTTCCAAATCGCCTTGAAAACGTAACAAAAGTCCTTGAGCCTGATATGAGTGTAATTCAAGAAGTTAGTCTTGATGCCATAGAACAGACTAATATTGAAAAAGTAAAAGCAAAAATTGATGAAACCTCACAGTTGCTGCGAGAGTTGACAAAAGAGGAAAAGCAAAAGCTGAGAGAAAAAAATAATCTTCCTGAAAATCTCATAGATGCTATCAGAGTGGACGAAAATGGTAATTATAAAGTCAAGTGTATCAATGAGAAATATAAGGGTATGGAGAATCCAGACACAGGCATTCGTTATGTAGAAAAAACTATAACTGTTAATGGGGTTGAAATTACTGTTGTAGTTCCAGAGTTCCCTAGCATTTTTGATGTTGAAATACCTTCAGAGATATGGGAAAAGGGAGACACTGCAATCTTCAAGTATTGTACTGAGAAATTACGGATCTATCTCCATGAGCATCCTGAGCTGAAGTCCAATTTCACTCCTGAACAACTAAGAGCAATAGAAAGAAGTATGCCAAGAATACCAGGAATGACTTGGCATCATAGTGAAACACCTGGTAAAATGCAATTAGTGGATTTCAAGACACATTTTGATACTAGGCACACAGGAGGAGACTTCTTGTGGTGTGGTGGTATCCGTTAAGGAGGTATAAAAGATGGTCAATATTGAATGGGATGGTGTAAAACCCTTAAAGGTGGGTACAGAAGTTGATGTATTGGAAGTTAAATACTTGTTTATGTTGCCTGCTGATTTGAAGGAGTGTATCAAGAAAAACAATGGTGGTATGCCTTTCCCTTATTCCTTTGATGTTGGGAAAAACAAGGGTATGGTGTTTGGTGGTCTGATTTCCTTTAACGAGGGTGATACAGACAGCGTTTATGATGTTATAGGCAGATTTGAAACTCCTGATAAGAAGTTGACAATGTTTCCATTTGGGGTTGACCCTGCTGGAAATCTGCTGTGTGTAAAAGATGATGAGATTGTCCTATATTACTCTGAAACAGAAACCACCTTTTTTGTCAGTAAATCTTTCTCTGATTTCTTAAATATGCTTTACGAGTAAAACCTACAATTTTTTTGAGAGGGGATTCCAGAAAGCGTTCCCTCTTTCATTTGAATATGCTCTTGCTCTTGCCCTGTAACTTATCATCGTGGCTCAACTTCTCGTATAATCCTGTTAAATCGTAACTCATAATCAATTCCCTCCTTTTCGCCGCCAGTATCAGCATAAATGCTATACTATGACTCTTTTGTATTTATTTTGATTAAGAAGTCTTTTATATTTTATAACTCCTTATTTGAAAAGTACCTGTACCTTTGAGCGGTAGTGGGCGACACAGTACCAGATTTGTTATTGTGAAATTCGTTTTTCAAAAATTAGAACAGCCAACCGTCTAGCGGAGGCAAGGCAGTATTCCATAAGAAGCCCCTTGGAAGACGT
>CAJUHN010000070.1 GCA_910585935.1 uncultured Lachnospiraceae bacterium
TTTTGTTTCTGACAGCCCGGATTACGGAACAGGACAAGGTAAACGGCTTGCAGGCTGGCGGTGATGACTACATAACCAAACCGTTTAGCCTGAAGGAATTGACCGCAAGAGTGGCGGCTCACCTACGGAGGGACGAGCGAAGCAAATGTACGCCTAAAATCGTATCTTCCCAGGGCTTGATAGTAAATCTGGCGGAACGTATGGTTTTTTATAGGGAAAAGCCGCTGAATCTGTCAAACCGTGAGTTTGATATTGTGGAGTTTCTGATGCGTAACGCCAATCAGATATTCGACAAGGAACGAATTTATGAAGCTGTTTGGGGGCTTAATGCCGAAGGAGACAGTGGAGTCATAAAAGAGCATATCCGAAAGATCAGGAATAAACTGAAAGAAGCTACAGGTAGGGAATACATCGAAACAGTTTGGGGGATGGGTTACAGATGGAAAAAATGAGGAAACCCAAATCAATGAAAAGAGCTTTTATCTGGGCAGTAGCTGCTACAATGTTTCTTGTTTTTGCGGCATCTGTCCTGACAATTTATGGATGCTACCGTATACAGAAAGTGATACTTCCTGATTCCCATGAAGTCTGGCTGAATACCCGAACGGTCATAGCGGACGGGAGGATATTAGAGGGAGGGCAGAGGGTTATCCTTGACGAACCTGTTGAGGTGAATATGCTCGTCCCTACCGGGGAGGATGTAACTCTGGAGAATACGAAATTCATAATAGAGAAAATAGAGTCTGGTTTCTCAACGCTTCGTCCAAAGCAACAGTTACTATACAGAGTGACAAGCATTTCTATGGTGGTGCTTCCTTTTGTCTATTCCATTATAGGTATCATGTTGTGTGCATGGTGGTTTTACAGGAGAGAACTGTCGCCGCCCATTCAGGTTCTTGCTGATGCAACGAAACATATCAGGGAGCAAGACCTTGATTTTATGGTTGATTATAACAGGAATGATGAATTAGGCAGGCTCTGTATAGCTTTTGAGGAAATGCGGCAGGTGCTCTATAATAACAACCGTCAGCTATGGAACATGATTGAGCAGCGGAGGATTCTGCAGGCATCAGTGGCACATGACCTTAGAAATCCTATTGCGATTGTTGAGGGATATGTGGAATATATGCAGCAGTGCTTAGCAGATGGAAACCTGAATGACGAAGAATTGCGGCATACACTGTCTAACCTTGCGATAACGGCAAAACGGCTTGAATATTATACAGATTATATCCGTGATTTAAATGCTATTGAAGAAACGGAAACAAAGTATTCTGTAGTTCAATTACCGGACTTTTTAAGAAGAGCTACGGAAAGTTTTTCGTTTCTCGCAGAACAACATAGCCTGGAGATTACATACCATTCCACCATATCCGAATGTCAGGTGAAATTAGACGAACAGATATTTTACCGTATTGTTGAGAATATCTTTTCTAATGCCATTCGATATGCCAAAAGCAAAGTGAATTTTGGGTACTCCCTTACCGATGGTATGCTTATGATAATCATATCAGACGACGGCAAAGGCTTTTCAAGGACAATGCTCCGTAAAAAGAATACATTTTTTTATTCTGAGGATAAAACGGGGGAGCATATGGGCTTGGGATTGACTACAAGCCGTGTCCTTAGCCAGAAACACGGTGGAAGTTTAGAACTTTCAAACCTTACTCCCAGTGGAGCTAGTGTGACAATTAAACTGGCAGTCAACAAAGTGAGTTGATATTTTTATTTATTAAAAGGTTTGGATCAAAAGCAGAATTGATTGACAAATAGAAAAATCGAGATTTGGAGGAAACTTATATGGTTGATTTTATTGTTAATCTGTTTGGGGAGATTGCTGATTTCTTTATCACTTTTTGGGTAGACAATGTTATTGATAAGTTTGCCAAAAGAAATAAGTAAATTCCTGTTTGCTTGGCAGAACAAATACGCCCAGAGCCAACAGACTTGTGAGAAATCATAGTTTGTTGGCTCTCTTTATGCAAACTGAACTATTTCTTTTATCGGATGAAAAGAAATAATACCGCAAATTTTTTCTGTTCCTTGACCACATTTTGACCTTTGGCTTTTATAATTGGAGTCGAATCTAAAACAAGTAGGAGGATAGACGATGCGAAAGCGATTATTATCATTAGCTATGATTTTTATTTTGCCATTTACTGTGACAGCTTGCGGAAATTACAACATTGCGGACGAGAATGCTCCTCCGAAAAACGAAGAAGACCCGTTCGTTCAATCAGAGAAAAACGGAGATTTAGGGTTTCTCAGCCATGGGGAAGCGAATCCCACCAGAGCGGATGACCAAAGCGTTTTGCCCTATGAGTATAACGGCGGAGAATTTGTCCTGGACTATCAATTTTTGTCAGAGGGAAAATTGGATAACATTGGCTTCCTGCTTTTTTTGGATGGAAAGCCGCAAGCCTACAAGGTAAACGACACGGGGGCGGAATATGAGTATCTCCATTACTTCCAGACATCAGAAAAGCATGAAGAGAAAATTTCCTTTGTGTTCACACCAGACACAGGGAAAAAGGGCGATACCTTGAATATGACAGTCATGAGCGTCACCAGACCCAATTTCCAGCCTGATATGAAAGAAACCTCAAGCTACGGCTGGTATCATCAAAGTTTTGAAAGAGTGTTGAAACTGCATTTTAATGAGGATACTCCAAAAAGTGACAGAATTTATGAAGAAAGTAAAAATGTTTTTCGTGATGTAAGTATTTCAGAGGAAAAAGTCACTTTTTCTTTTATCGAGAATGAGCTTGTGAAAGCCGGCTGGAATGGCGTTACGATGGATACTCTGGATAATGGTGTTTATTCAACGATTTCATATGACGGCAAATTGGTGTATGACAATATCAACCTTACCAGTAAAGATACACTTACTGTGCGCTACACCCTCTGTGGAACGGCAGGTGCAAGGTATGGTATATCATTTTTCTTAAACCATAAGCCCATATCTTTTGATGAAGTGGTTTCCTATGATGTCACATTAAGCAAAGGAAGTGTGTGGATCATCGAAGCAACTATAGATACCGCTAAGTTGGATGGCTTCAATACTTTTTACGCGACAGCCGTCGCAGCAGACAATGATTCTGTTACAAGTAAAACAGGTTCAATTTTACTTTACAAGGAGGACTAAAAATGAAAACAAAATGGATGTGTATGATATTTATGCTTGCTTTAGCGCTTAATCTGTCGGCCTGTGGGAACAGACAGGAGAATAGGAACAGCTTTGAAAATGAAACCATAAAGATGGAGCCGCAATCCGAAGAAGATTATTTATCGGAAAATACCGGAAATGAAAGCAGCGATATTAACGTGATCAATCTGCAGGATAACGGTACAGATAAAAAGATTATGGAGGTTGGCACAGTTAAGGATGCAGCTTTTTCCGGAAAGGTTGGCGGCTGCTATTATGCCGGTGGCAATCGGATTATTGTTGAGGCAGATAAACTCTATCTTTACGATACAGGGAAAGGCGAAACAATCGCAAGTGCAGATATTTCTATGGGAGATTTATGCGTACAGACTTATGCAGACGGATACTTTGTTGTAGGTCAGAGAAACGGTAGCGGCGGCAACAGCAATAGCTCATTTGCCACATCAGAAAGCAGCAGTGGTATTAATGGATATATACTGAATAAGGACTTTGCTATTCAGGATACCATTTCTTTTAGCGGATTATTAAGTGATGATTTTATTTTACAAACCACAGGGATCGCTATTTCACAGGACGGAAAACAGATTGCTTTCGGCGGATTTCAAGGGCTTTACCTCTATGATATTTCTTCCCGGAAGGTTCATACCATTCTGAACTATTCTAAAGAAGGTACAGCAGATAATATGCAGATTGTAACCATGGACAGACTTACCTTTACGGGGAACAACACTTTAGTCTATGTAGGCATGGCTACAGATACTTCTAATAGCGGAGATGGGGTCAGTGTTTATGGCACAGTATCCACAGACGGCGCAAATCTCACGATTACAAAAAAGGCGGATTATAAGGTGGATACGGAAGAAGTGCAAAAGGGTGGAAACTTACTTATCATGCCTCAAAGCTTTGACAAAAATAACGGAACTTTGCTGATGCTTGACATTGCATCCAATACAGAAAAAACGATGTCATTTTCCAGCCGCAGTGAGGGAAAAGATGGTATTTACTGTTCTGGACAGGGGAAATATGTGGCGACTTCTATTTTGGAAGAAAACAGTGTTACAATCAAAATTTATGATATGGCATCGGGAAAAAGTATTCATACAGAAACTGTTCAGGACAATAATAGTACATATTTCCTGCGTGTTCCACAGATTTTGATTTTAGATGAAACTGACACCTGTATCGTTGTGCTTGGACGGGGCATTGACGAGGTAAGCACCTTGATAACAACCTTTGATTTTGAGGGGTAATTCTCGATGAAAATATCATTACGAAACATTTCAAAGCAGTATAAGGGCAAATATGCCCTAAAGGATTTTACCACGGAACTTACGGAGGGCGTCTATGGGCTTTTGGGTGCTAACGGTGCGGGAAAAACAACACTGATCAATATATTTGTGGGTATTTTGAGCAGTGATGGCGGAACGGTTTTGATTGACGGACAGGATGCAAAAACACTGGGTAAGGACTTCCTTTCAAAAATTGGATATATGCCTCAATATCCTATCTTCTACCGAGATTTTACGGTGATGAATTTTCTGCTGTATATGTGTGCATTGAAAGGAATCCCTGCCAAGCAGGGAAAAAAACGGGCTTTGGAGCTTCTGGATATTGTTAATCTTTCAGACGCTAAAGATAAAAAGATTGGTGCTCTTTCCGGCGGTATGCGGCAGAGAGTCGGCATTGTCCAGGCGATGCTGGGCGATCCTGAAATTCTTATTTTGGACGAGCCAACAGCAGGGCTTGATCCAAGTGAACGCATCCGTTTTCGCAACCTGATTTCAAAGTTTGCACAGAGGCGGACAATTTTGCTGGCTACCCATATCGTTTCTGATGTGGAGTGTATTGCAAAGGAGATTATTATCTTAAAAGAAGGTTTCTTAATTACGCAGGGAACTACTGACATATTAGAACAGAACATCTATGGTAAAGTGTGGGAGGTGACAGTAAATGCGGAAGATGCTACCAGACTTGGCAACCAATATTATGTCAGCAATATGAAACAGCAGGGTGAACACTTTTCTGTAAGAATCGTAAGCGATATGCTGCCTGCTACAAACGCAGTAAAGGCGTTTCCTAACCTAGAAGATGTATTTCTGTATTATTTCCGTGGACAATGAGTTAAGGAAGAGATAACATGACACGCTTAATCAAATATGAATTTTACAAATTATTTTGCAAGCGGTCAATACTTGTTGTACTCCTATTGTTCAGTGTAATAAACCTGTTCAAAATAAACAGCGAATTCCATTCGTATTCTTACTTAGCGGATGGAAATGACAGCCGCAGTTGGAACAGCGTGTATTGGCAGCTTTATGAGAATTACAAAGGGGAGATAACTGCTGAAAAAATCAATCATCTTCTTTCTATATATCAGCCGTTAGCAGATGCTACAGCTGATATGACAGCAAGCACAGCTAAAGACAATCTAAATATGATGACGGGAAATATATATAGTGACCGGAATATCCTGGAAAAATACTATGTTAAGCCTATGGAATATTTCTATCATTATCGGACTTATGCGCTTAAAGTGGCAGAGAGGGCAAAAGAAAATGTCGTTGTTTACAAAGAACGGGGGCAGACTTATGAAGTGCGTAAAAACAGTGTGATCTATAACCTTTATTCTGGGAGGAACATAAAAGCCTTTGCCTACGAGGAAATGTATAACTATTATCTGAACTATGATTTTTCGGGCATATTGGTTTTATTTCTTTGTCTGTACGGGGTTGTCAGTACCTTTGTCTGCGAAAAGGAAACACAGATGGATATGCTGCTGCTGACAAGTCCGGGCGGCGGTAAAAAGACCACATTTGCTAAAATTGCTGCGGCTTCTTTGTTTGTGATCAGTGTGGCCATATGGTTTTCTGTTGTGGATTATATTGGCTTTGTGTATTTCTTCGGAACAGCGGAAGGAGGGGGTCTTCCGCTGTATGCTGTCCGCAATTTCAGCACAGCTGCGGTAAACTGTAATTTATGGCAATATGCGATTCTGTCCGCAGTGATAAGGGCAGTGGGCGTATGGACGATGAGCATGGTGTTTCTATTGATTTCCATGTTTGGGCGTAATGCTCTTGTTCCGTTTGTCGCTGATTTTGGAGCAGCCCTGTGTTTCATTATTACAGGTGCGTCGCAGAGCTGTTTCAGCAATGCCTGGCTCAAGATTATAAACCCATATTCGCTGCTTGCTAACCGCATACTATTTGGCAAGACCGAGTTTATTGGTTTGGCAGGATATCCGGTACAGAGTTTCCAGGCAGCAATTATTTTTGCCATAACCGTAGGGGTGGTTTCCATAACGGCAATGATGATGCTTTCTAAAAGGAACTCTTATTGCCGGGAGAGGAGGACAAAATGTCTGGATTTATGTACGAAGTAAAAAAGATTATGCTCTGGCAAAGGGGGCTGTTCTATATTGCCCTTGTCCTGCTCTTTGGCACGGTCTGGCTTGCCTTATCCGACAACCCTGTAGACATAGCGATGGAGCAGTATAAAAATGAATATGAATGGTATCTGGAAAAGGTAAACGGATACTGCACCGATGAATCCTCTCTTTATCTGGAGCAGGAGGCGGGGAGGATTGCGGAAGCGAAGGAGAAGCAGAGCACTCTTTTGGAAAACTACTATGACGGGAAAATCAGTGAAAGTGAATATAAAAAAGAGAGCCAGGAAATTGAAAAGGTTCTAGAGCATCAAAATGGATTTGAAGTCATCTATCAGCAATATCTCTATATCTGCGAAAATGCCGAAAACCGCTGTTTTCTTCAGACAAACGGATGGATGGGGCTTCTTGGCAAAGATACGCTTAATTTCATTCTTTTCCTTGGCATTTTGCTTTTGGTTACGCCTGTTTTCTGTTCTGAGTATAGCTGCCAGATGGACACTCTGATCCTGACCTCAAGGGAGGGGCGGAAAAGCTCTCTGTATAAGCTGCTCATTATGATTGTGGTTGTCCTTTTCCTATCGTTAAGCATCTCGCTTATTGAATACGGATTTTACAGGTTCAAGTACGGACTGCCTGATGGGGATTATCCGATTCAAAGCATTCGTTACTTTGCAGACAGCAGCAAGAGTATATCGTTGTTGGAAGGATATGTATATATAGGATTGCTCCAGATGTTTGGCGGTGTGTTTCTTACGATACTTTTGATGTTTATTTCTGTTTTGGCAAAAAGGTATGCGATAACCCTGCTTATAGGTGCGGTGTCAGTGATTATTCCCTATATAGGCTTATCGAAAACCTGCATTTACCGTCTGCCATTACCGTTACCGTTTCTGCTTGGAACAGACTTTTTTGCAGGGAATATTGTTTTGAGTGATGCTCTGATGGGTGATGATAAAATTATTTTTGCGGAGGTTGATACGGCTACGCTATTGACCTTGCTCTTTGTATCCATACTTTTGTGTACTTTAGCTGCTGTCTGGATTTTGCGGTGCAATTCTAACAGATGGCTAATAAAATCAAGACAAAAGAAGCGTGCGGCGGCTTTCACTGTCATGCTGAGCTTGGCATTGGTAGTGACGGGATGTTCAGGTCGTGGAAAAATCAAAAGTGCTGTCTATAATTCATCAGCAAACTATGACTGTATGGGATACGAAATCATACGAGATGCAGGAACTTTTGATTATTATCTTAAAAATACTTCCACGGGAGAAACATATCCTTTAGCATGTTCCCCTATGTTTGGGGTATTTTCTGATGAAGAAGAAGTACGTGCATTCTATGTGTGTCCGCCATATCTGTATTATACTACATCGGTTATGGAAAGCTATGTCAACCGTGTGGGAAACTATAACAGCAATATAACGAAAGTGTCGGTGATAGAGCTGAATTTAGATACCTTTGAGGAAAAAACAATTTTTGAACAGATTACAAATTCTGGGCGTTCTCTTTTTGGCATTGACTATGAAATGGGTGATAAATGGAAGTTTCTGGACTTTCATTACGCTTTTTTCTTAAATAGTGAAAGCATATTTTTTGTTGACAACGATGGCATAACACAAGTAAACCGGTTTAACGGAAAAATTGTAAAGCTCGATATTCCTACAAACGGAAATATTTCATTCGATGGAGAAAGTATTTTTTACAAAAATGAACAGGAGGTTTTAACAAGATATTATGTTTCTGATAATGAAACTTACACTTATGAAAATATAGTTGCATATGATTTTTGCATGGATGAGCAGTCAATTTATTATGTTTCTAGGACTGACGGCGGATGTTTGTATTCCTGCGGCAAGGACGGGAACAACAAAGAATTGATCAGTAATATACCTGCGATGGCAGTTACCTGTGATACGAGTAATATTTATGTATTAGCAAAAGAAAGTGGTGAGGAAATCGTTTTACCAAAAAGTCATTAAGTCATTCTAGGTTGAGGAACAAATGCGGCAATGAACAGGAAACAATACGGAAAGAGGAAAAACTCAGGAAGAGAAAACGTAAGCGGCTTATGATTGCATATCTACTGAGGGCAATCGTTATACTGATACTAATTATAATGAGGATACTTATGGTTTGCGGATATATGACAGATTTATAAAGGAAGATAGAATGACAACTACTAGGAAATTTTGGCACAGAGAATTGCAGAAGGAATTTTTAATGAAATAAAGGGAGGAGAGAATCTGTGAAGAATAATTCAAAAGGAGATAGCGCCAAAATCGAGATAGAACTGTTATTAAGAAAAGCGCTTAGAGTAAAACAGAAACCAAGTCAGCGATTAAATGCTTTTATTATCCGCCAATGCGAAAAAAGAATGGAGCAAGGGAGTGGATTTGGCTCTGAGTGACGGAAGGATTGTCATGGGAATTAAAGGTGTAGTGGTATACTAAATTTGTAAAATCTTGTTCGGCATGAATGTCTACACAAAAATAGCACCTAAGATTTTCCTAAGTGCTATATATTCCAATTACAATATATGTAAAAGCAGCAAACAAGATATTTTCAAATAGCCCTATAACAAAAATACTGGATTTTTCTTTATAGAATTACTCTGCCTTTATAACCATAATTGACGTATCATTTATAACCATATAAAAAACCTTTTCTTCTTCATCAAAACAATACCGATAAAAAGAATCTACTGCTCCATAAAAAGTCATATTCTTTTTCATTGCAGATAAATCAATTTTTTTCTTGGACAACTGCTCTCTTACTTCCTCTTCATTCGCATATTCTTCCTCATAAAACTCCCATCCATTTTCAGTTAACACATCTTGTGCTGTTGTATATTCTACGCCAGCAAGAGCATCCAATAATACACACATCAAATATTCAGATAATGTATATGCAATTAATTTCCAATCTGCTAATTCATCTGCCTCATGCAACATATAAACAGGTGGATTTTCTAGAACCAATTCCTTTTCCTTTATACCATAGAATACAACTCCCGCCGCATAATCGCTACCAATCTGTAAATAATTCTCCACTAATGCTGACCATTGTTCTTTTGGAATCTTTGAATATGGATAAAAAGCATTTTCTTTGCAAAACTCAGGATCATCAAAATCCTCCCTACAATCTTCAATCCCTTCTGCAATATATTGATAAGAAAAATAAGGAAGATCATCACTATCTACCCAAATATCTGCAGTAGATAATAATTCTTCATTCCTTACTAAGCTTAAAAAATCAAATAATAATTTAGGAAGTTTTAGATGATTATCCTTTTCAAATAATTCTAATTCTTCTTTTGCTATAGGTTCTGTATACCCAAATAGCTTTACAACTTCTACTGGTGTCAGATTATATTTTATAGCCATACTCCTATTACCTCCATTTTATTTAAATGCCTTCTTTTTGTTTATTAAACGTAACTTTTTCTCCTTAAATCTCGATTATGCACTCTAACTAACTGCTCAATAAATGGGAGTTGTCTTTTTGTCATTTATAAAAATTTTATCACATAAGTCTTTAGATGTCATCCTTATCCTTCATAAATATATATAAAATGAATGTCATAGTTACTTTTGATTAGAAGGTTTTATAAAAAAATTTCCTTCCGTATCTTTACCTTTGGTTTTTCGGAAGTGTCTTTGTAAGGATTAAGGTGTAGACCTCAATAAATCCAACGCAAAGCATACAGGCAATACGGCAAACCGTGTCCAGTAACGAATGATTGACAGCAACATCATTCCAAAGATTGCCGGTTGCTAAAATTGTCAATGCCACATAGTAAAGAAATTTGCGAGCAGGTAAAAAAGATTTATAAAGTCCATACCATTTCAGTAAATCATTATTATATTTTTTGTAAAAATACTTGACAATAGTAATGTGTTCTGATAGACTGAACATAGTTCATGTTGAAGTGATAGAATGAATACAGTTATAACATCAAAAGAGGATATATTGAAAACCAGCCGAAAATTGATTCGCAACAAGGATAGTCTAGGATTAGTATCTGTTTTGTTACAGTAACCTATGGGGGTATTGGTTGGTTTTATTTACAATTTTTTGATTCTAAAGTTGTAACTGGTGTGTATCACAGTAGAAACTGTAAGATTTTCTATTGTTTTGAGGATAGTGTTGCGTTAAGGGAGGAATAATTATGAAGCGCTATATGAATACGGCTCTGCTGTACGCCATTTTTGCGATAGCTGGCGGTGTGTTTTATCGAGAGTTTACCAAATTCAACGGTTTTACTGCAAAAACCACTCTTTCAGTTGTCCATACCCATTATTTTTTGTTGGGTATGGTGTTTTTTCTGCTGTTACTTCTGTTGGAAAAGAGTTTTTCTTTCACAGGTGCGAAAACTAGGCGGGTACTGATTGTCTATCATATCGGTCTGAATTTGACTGCTGTGATGTTTGTTATACGAGGAGTGACCCAAGTGCTAGTGCCTACGCTTTCCTCTGGTATGAATGCAGCAATATCTGGCATCGCAGGAATAGGACATATTCTGCTAGGCGTCAGCATGGTGATTCTGCTGGTACAGATCAGGCGTAGTGTATTGGCAATACAGGTATAATTTGAAGTTGCAGGGCTAAAAACTCAAATCATATAACCATGAGGAGAAATATTAGTCAGATATCTCCATATTATCAGAAGAAATCTTGGACATATACTTGCACGTTCCATGAGAATTGATGGAATTAGGGTGAAAATAAGAGAATAAGCAACAGATGCAGCAGAAAAATTGGTTCACTCAGAATATCATTTATAGTAGATTTAAATACAATATAATTAAGCGTAAAAATCCTCAGATGTATATCTGGGGATTTTTATTAATATGACAAATTCATTGAAAAAACAGCGCAGGATACAAAATCCTTAAGAAAAGTATGTTAACTAATCTTAACAAAATCAAAAAGTGGAAAAAGTAAATTTATAATGCCATGGAGCGGTTTTTCTTTTTCCATTCACTGGGGGATTGTTGCATATAATTTTTAAAAGCTCGCGAAAAATGAAATTGATTGCTATAACCAACAAGCAAGGCAATTTCCCCAATACTTAATTCTGTAGTCCGAAGAAGAGCACAGGATTTGTTGATGCGGTATGCAAGCAAATATTCCTGTGGACTTTTCTGCGTCATTTTTTTGACAAGCTTGCTGAAATAACTGCGGCTTAATCCAAGAGCGGCAGCAATATCATCGACGGTTATGTTCTCCATATAATGTTCATCAATAAAAGCGAATGTGGACTGAATATAAAATTCCTGAATGGTATTTTTAGGAGTTTTATGTGCTAAATCAGAGCTTTCAATAAGGGCATTTAAAAACAGATAGGTATATCCCATTGTTTCGGGTATGGGCATATCTGGGTTGTTTACAATATGATTCAAATATGGATTTTATCGGGCAAGGTGATGCCCAAAAAGGCTATACAGGATTTGCATGGATAATTGCGATTGCGTTTATCGTGCTGACAGGTATTACCGTATGTAATGTGAAATCGGCAGATGGAGCAAAGACAGAGAAAAAAGAGAAAACTTCTTTTAAGCATATGCTACATATTATTGTAAAGAATGACCAGCTTTTGGTGGCAATTGGCGTTATTTTGATATTTAATATGGCAATGCAGATTATTAATTCAGTATCTACGTTTTATTTTATATATGTGACCGGCAGCAAAATGATGTTTTCCGTGTTTACCATGTTTGCAGGTTTTGCCGAGATTGCTGGGTTATTTATTTATCCTAAAATGGTACATAAATTCTCAAGAGCTATGGTTTATGTTGCTGCCTGTGTTACACTGGTAGTAGGACTGGTGCTGCTTTGGGTAACGGGATATGTTTTACCACAGAATGTGATACTTACTGCGGCAGCAGGGATTCTCGTGAAGTTTGGTTCAGGGCTTCAGGTTGGCTCTGCAACTGTAATATTGGCAGATGTGGTAGACTATGGAGAATATAAGTTTGGAACAAGAAATGAATCTGTTACCTTTTCCATTCAGACATTGATGGTCAAGTTTTCTTCCGCAATAGGAGCACTTTTAACTGGAGCGGCTTTGGATTTGACAGGATATGTGCCTAATGCAGAACAGAGTGCAGGAACACTTATGGGAATGAGAATTATTATGGTCGTGATTCCAGTTATATTTACAATCATCAGTTATTTTATCTATAAAAAGTTTTTTAAACTGACAGGGGAATATTATGAACGCATTAAAAATATTCTTACCTTACGCAGAAATGGAGTAAAGGAAACACCAGAAATAAATTAGATTTCAAAGCAAACGGAGGTTATTACTATGGCTATTATATATCATGAAAAAAGTCAGACATTTCACTTATTTAATGCAGAAATCAGCTATGTATTCACCATACTTCAAAATCATCAGTTAGGACAGCTTTATTTTGGAAAACGAATCCATGACAGAGAAGATTTTGCATATTTATTGGAATTAAAGGCTCGCCCGATGTCTGCATGTGCATTTGAAGGCGACCGCAATTTTTCTCTGGAGCATATCAAACAAGAGTATCCATCTTATGGAACAGGGGATATGCGTTATCCAGCTTTTACAATTTTACAGGAAAATGGAAGCCGTATTTCAGATTTTGTGTATTCGGGACACACAATAAAAAACGGAAAGCCAGCGCTTGACTGGCTTCCGGCTACTTATGTAGAGCAGGAAAATGAAGCTGAAACTTTAGAGGTATATTTACAAGATTCCGTAAGTGGAACAAAATTGATTTTACGGTATACTATATTCAAAGATTTTCCAGTGATTACCAGAAATGTTCGCTTTGAACAGAATGTTGATACAAAAGTATGTTTAGAACGAGCAATGAGCCTTTCTTTGGATTTACCAGATATGAATTATGAAATGATAGAATTAACTGGGGCATGGTCAAGAGAGAGATATGTTGAAACCAGAAAGCTTGCGCATGGTATTCAGGCAGTATATAGTATGCGTGGATGCAGCAGCGCCAATTATAATCCATTTATCGCTTTAAAAAGACCAGAAACAACAGAAAACAGCGGTGAGGTGATAGGTTTTAGTCTGATTTACAGCGGGAATTTTTTAGCACAGGCAGAAGTAGATACCTATAATATCACACGGGTTACCATTGGTATTCATCCAGAAAATTTTTCATGGCAGCTTGAGAAGGGAGATTCTTTTGAAACGCCAGAAGCGGTAATGGTCTATTCCAAAGATGGATTAAATGGCATGAGTCATATTTTCCACAGATTATATCAATCAAGGCTGGCAAGAGGAAAATGGCGTGATTTGGAGCGACCGATTCTCATCAATAATTGGGAAGCCACCTATTTTGATTTTAATGAATCCAAAATCTTGGAAATTGCAGAGTGTGCAAAACAGTTGGGAATAGAGTTGTTTGTTTTAGATGATGGCTGGTTTGGAAAACGAAATGATGATACAAGTTCACTGGGTGACTGGTATGTAAATTTGGAAAAATTGCCGAATGGAGTTTCAGGACTGGCAAAACAGATTGAAAAGCTTGGAATGAAGTTTGGGCTTTGGATAGAACCAGAAATGATAAACAAAGAGAGTAAGTTATACAAAGAACATGCAGACTGGGTATTAAATACTCCTAACCGCAATATGTCACATGGCAGAAACCAGTTTGTTTTGGACTTTTCAAGGGAAGATGTGGTAGACGGCATTTACGACCAGTTAGAGAACGTCTTTCAAGATGCACCGATTTCCTATGTAAAGTGGGATATGAACCGAAGTATGACCGAAGTATACTCACAGGCTGCATCGCCCGAAGAACAGGGGACGATCATGCACAAATATATTTTGGGAGTATATCGTCTGTATGAAAAGCTAATTGCGCGTTTCCCAGATATTTTGTTTGAGTCCTGTGCGAGCGGCGGTTCGCGTTTTGATCCGGGAATGTTGTATTATGCGCCACAGTGTTGGACATCTGATGATACCGATGCGGTAGAACGATTGAAAATTCAATATGGAACGTCGATGGTTTATCCTTTAAGCAGCATGGGAGCGCATGTTTCAGCAGTACCAAATCATCAGCTTTTGAGAAATACTTCTCTTGCTATGCGCGGAAATGTGGCATGTTTTGGAGCTTTCGGTTATGAATTGGATATTACAAAGCTGAAAGAGGAAGAAAAAGAAGTAATAAAAGAGCAAGTTGCTTTTATGAAGCAGTATAGAAAATTACTCCAATATGGGACATTTTACCGCCTGTCAAGTCCATTTGATGGAAATGTAACTGCATGGATGGTTGTGGACAAAGAACAAAAAACAGCTTTGGTTGGATATTATAGAATACTGCAGCGTGTCAATGATGCTTATCACAGAATAAAGCTGCAGGGGTTAAATAAAGATTACTGTTATTATGTGACAGTTTTGGAAGAAGATATATATGGCGATGAATTGATGAATATCGGATTAGTTGTTTCTGATGCGTCTTCTGGTGAAAACCATGAGAAGTATGATGGCACAAATGGAGATTTTCAGTCAAGAATATATAAACTGACAGCAGTATGTGATGAATAGGGGGCGCTACGGCAAGGAAGTATTCCAACGAAGCCGCGCTTTCGCTCCGTTCC
>CAJUHN010000071.1 GCA_910585935.1 uncultured Lachnospiraceae bacterium
TTCCAACGAAGCCGCGCTTTCGCTCCGTTCCAGACGTAATGGTACTAAATTCGCCGTTCCGCTTCTTGCGGAACTGCTTATTAAGTACCAACGTCTTCCAAGGGGCTTCTTTTGGAATACTTCCTTGCCTCCGCTGGTTTGTTGGCTATTTTTGTTGTGAAAATGGATTTTTATGATAGGTTGTGATAATCTTTCATAATTTATTTTTATGATTGATTGAAAATGGAATGTTGAGATAAGATATGAGGTTTTAGTGAGGAGATATTTTGAAGGAATTTTTGGAAGGGTCAGTATTTAGTATGGGGTTGAAGTTTTACAATTACTTGTGAGAAGATAGAAACAAAAGGAGAGTTTATGATTGAAATAGGAAAAAAGCAGGCATTAACCGTGATAAATACAACAGATTTTGGAATCTATCTGGGAGAAATAAATAAACAGGAAAAGGTATTGCTGCCAATAAAACAAGTTCCAGAAGGGACAAAAGTGGGAGATATGATTTCTGTCTTTGTCTATCGGGATTCAGAAGACCGTCTTATTGCTACAACAAGAGAACCCATGATAACATTAGGGGAAGTAGCTGTGCTGACTGTAAAAGAAGTAGCTAAAATAGGAGCGTTTTTAGATTGGGGATTAGAAAAAGATTTATTTCTTCCTTTTAAAGAACAGACAGAAAAAGTTTTACAGGGGAAAAGCTATCCAGTAGCTCTATATGTGGATAAAAGTAAAAGATTATGTGCTACAATGAAAATATCTGAGTTTTTATTAGACCATTCTCCTTATCAAGTAAATGATAAAGTGGAGGGCATTATTTATAAAATCCACAAAGAAATAGGTGCATTTGTGGTAGTGAACAAAAAATATCACGCACTGATTCCAGAAAAGGAATTTTATGGAGGATTTCGAGTGGGGGATAAAATAGAGGCGAGAGTGAGTAGTATTCGAGAAGATGGAAGACTGAATTTAAGCGTTAGAAAAAAAGCATATTTACAGATGGAAGAAGATAGTGACATTATTTTAAAGAAACTAAAGCAATATAAAGGAGTGTTTCCATTCACAGATAAAACAGTAGATGCACAGCGCTTAAGAGAAGAGTTTCATTTGAGTAAGAACGCTTTTAAACGAGCTATAGGAAGGCTTTTAAAAGAAAATAAAATAAAAATAACTGATACCACAATAGAACAGTTATAGCCAAGGAGGAATTTGATGAAAAAGGCAATTAGTACAGACAAAGCACCAGCAGCAATCGGACCATATTCACAAGCAATAGAAGTAAATGGAATGATATATACTTCAGGGGCGATTCCAGTGAATCCAGAAACACAAGTGATTCCAGAAGGAGTAGAAGCACAGGCAGATCAAGCGATTTACAATATGAAAGCGATTTTGGAAGCGGCTGGTACAACCATAGAAAATGTGATTAAAACTACAGTATTTATCAAAGATATGAATGATTTTACAAAAATAAATGAGGTATATGCAAAACATTTTACAGGAACATTTCCAGCAAGATCTTGTGTAGAAGTAGCCAGATTACCAAAAGATGTACTTTTAGAAATCGAGGCAATCGCAGTAAAATGAGCAGAACAAAAAAAGTGAACTGGATGTTTTTAGGGCTGCTTTTATTTTATATAGCTGGTTCTTTTGGAATCAGCTATTTGAATCTCAAAAATCCCGTGCCTGAAGTCATTTTAGATACTTTAGGAGAGATTCTTATCATAATTCCTATTTTTTTATATCTGATTATTACAAAAGAAAAACCAGAAAAATTAATTCAACATGAGCCTATGCATCCAATCAATTATTTATTCATTATTATTTTAGCATACTTAAGTATGCCATTAATGTCAATTCTCAATATATTTTCCACACAAGTGTCTGAAAATTATGTTTCTGATATGTTAATGAATATGATGAGAAATCCATTTGCCTACAATCTTGTCATAGTAGCAATTTTACCTTGTCTAGTTGAAGAATTTGTATTTCGGGGTATCTTATTTCACAGCTATCGGGAGAAAGGCATTTTAAAAGCAGCATTTGTCAGTGGTTTATTGTTTGGATTACTTCATTTGAACTTAAATCAATTTTCTTATGGTTTTGTACTAGGAGTGATATTCGCTCTTTTAGTGGAAGCTACAGGAACAATATGGTCTTCTATTTTATTTCATTTTATAGTAAATACACACTCTTTAATTCTTTCAACTATTTTTGCATATTCACCTTTATTTCAAAATATGGAACAGGAATTGGTAGGGGAACAGGAAGCGGATATGTTGACAGAAGCAATACTAGAAAGTTCTGGGTATTGGATAGTGTCAGTTGCCATAACAATTTTAATGGCAGCAGGAACTACAGCATTAGGAGTTATGTTATATAAATATCTGGCAAAACGCTGCGGGAGATGGGAACATATAAAACAGGTGTTAAAGGGACAGGATAAAAAAAGTTTATTAGAAGAAAATACAGAACCTAAAAAGAAAATATTTGAGATATTAGATATTCCGTTATTATTAGCAATAGGGATTTGTTTATTTTTTTTATTTTATCCATTGAAGTAGAATATTAAGAGATTATTTTGTTAGAAAGATGGTTGTTGATAGAGGGATATTTTAAGTGAGTTTCCGCTTAAGAGAAGGACATATTCCAACGAAGCCGCGCTCTCGCTCCGTTCCAGACGTAGCGGTACTAAGCGCACAGACCTTTACGGTCTGTTTGCTAAGTGCCGACGTCTTCCAAGGGGCTTCTTTCGGAATATGTCCTTCTCTTAAGCTAGTTTGTTTCCTGAAACATGAAATATTTGTTAATGTTTCTTCATAGAACTGGAATTTAAGGAGGCTTTATGAAAAACGTATTGTTGAGTGCAGACAGTGCGATAAGTATGTATGTCGTTCCAGATGAAGTGGCAGATCATCTTAAAGAATACTGCTTAGAGTTTTGCTGTAATTGGTTATATAAAAGTCCTAATATAGCAAAATATCGTGTTAAAATGGGGAATGTTGTGGGTGTGCATTATAATGAGAAAGATTTTATTGACTATCTGAATCAGTATATTTGTGATACACAGTCAGTATTGATTACGACATTTGTTGATGTGTATGATATGGATAAACTTCCTGACCAATATACAGGGCTGCCATATTTTAATTTTTGATTGAATTTAATTTATCGGAGAACTACTTATAAAAATGGCTTCTCGATTTAGACATTTTGATGAATCGTTTTTCAAAAAGGAGATAATATAAAAATTGTAACTTTTTTATCGGCAGTGTAACTTCTGATTTCTTTTCGCAGAACAGCAGTAAACTAGCTTAAGAAGAGAACCTATTCCAAAAGAAGCCCCTTGGAAGACGTCGGTACTTAATAAGCAGTCCTGTTAGGGGCTGCGAATTTAGTATCCGCTACGTCTGGAACGGAGCGAGAGCGCGGCTTCGTTGGAATAGGTTCTATCCTTAAGCGGAAACTCACTTAAAAGTTGAAAAAAGAACTCTTGAAACATAACATTACTGTTATGCTCAAAAGCTCTTTTTCTTGCATTTAAACGTTTCATTTTTTTGGTTGGTTGATTGCTTGTTTTTTCAATTTACTCATAATAGGATAGTGAGAAAGCAAGACAGTGCTAGATCGCAACATGAATTGCTTTCTGCCAGTGAGAAACACGTTTTGTTTTACTTACCACTGACGTTAAATTTTATTTTTGGTAATTAGTCTTCCTTACTTATTTTAGCGGTAAGGTTTTTTCTGAGATATGATGTTTAAAGATAAACATCAATATTTTGCCCGACATTAGGGTTTACAGACTGTTCCATCATTTTAACCATGCTAGCACCTGTATCTTCAAGAGTATTAAGACTTTGTTTGAGAATTGCGGTGTTTATCTGATTCATGGTATCTTGTGCTGTCAGTAAGCCGGGTAATGCAGCAATATCCATATTCATATAAATTCCTCCTAATTTAGCATAGGTCATATAGAAATTGGCATATACTATGTACAATATTATATGATGACACATCTTATTATACTCCTTTTATTCATGAACTGCAAGGGAAATATTGTGAAATATTGCGATATCTGTAAAAAACTTATGGTAATTTATAGATTATAAGGTGAAATATGGAAATATAAGATAATAAGTGGAAAAATAGGAATAAAGAAGAAATAGTAAGTCAAAAATGAGAAGATGGATTTTTTATTATATTTAAAAAGTAAGAATGGAGGATTAGAATGGAAATTTGGAAATCAAAGTTTAAAAAGAATGTTTGGCTGGATTATTTGCTCATTATAATAGGAACTACTCTTATGTCAGTTGCTATTAAGTGTATCTTTGATCCTATTAATTTAGTTACAGGTGGTGTTTCTGGTATCGCTATAGTAGTGAGAGGGCTGACAGAGAATATCATAAAGGGTGGGATTCCTTTATGGCTTACTAATATTATATTAAATGTGCCACTTTTTTTGATATCTATTAAAATAAAGGGTTGGCATTTTGTGAAGAAGACAGCAGTGGCAACAGTGTGGATGTCAATCGCTCTTTATATTTTGCCAGAAATTCATTTAATGACAGAAGATATGGTTTTAGCTTCTATTTTTGGAGGAGTTATTACAGGAGTAGGAATTGGGATGGTATTTTTAGCCAGAGCTACTACCGGAGGTACAGATATGTTAGCTGCTGTGATACAACACTATTTAAAACATTATAGCATCGCACAGATATTACAGGTATTAGATGGAGCAATTGTTATTTTGGGAGCTTTTGTATTCGGATTAAATAAAGCATTATATGCAATTATTTCTATATTCTTAGTATCAAAGATTTCAGATAGCTTAATAGAGGGGTTAAAATTTTCTAAATTGGCATATATCATTTCTGATAAGTATCAGGAAATTGCACAAGTGGTTATGAATGAGCTAAAACGTGGGGCTACTGGTTTGAAAGCGACAGGAATGTATTCAAAAGCAGATAAGAAGGTGTTGTTTTGTGTTGTTTCTAAGAAAGAGATTGTACAGTTGAAAGAAATCGTTCATACAATAGATTCAGAAGCCTTTTTAATTGTGAGTGATGTGAGGGAAGTATTCGGAGAAGGGTTTATTGAAAGCAACAAATATACAAAATAACCAAAAGGATTCAAAAAATTTAGTAAATTGGGCTATGGTTTTTTTTCTGATATTAGTGTAAAATGTATTTAGTGAGATAAATAACAGATACTAAAATTTCTAGGAGGAAAAAAGAATGGCAAGTTTATCACTTAAAAACATATGTAAGGTATATCCAAATGGCTTTGTAGCTGTAAAAGATTTTAATTTAGAGATTAAAGATAAAGAGTTTATCATTTTCGTAGGTCCATCTGGTTGTGGTAAGTCTACAACACTTCGTATGGTAGCTGGTTTGGAAGAAATTAGTTCTGGAGACTTATTTATCGGAGATAAGAGAGTGAATGATGTAGAACCAAAGGACAGAGATATTGCGATGGTATTCCAGAACTACGCATTATATCCACATATGACCGTATATGATAATATGGCATTTGGTCTTAAATTAAGAAAGACTCCAAAGGATCAAATTGATAAATCTGTACATGAAGCAGCAAAAATTCTGGGTATTGAACATTTATTAGATCGTAAACCAAAGGCTTTATCTGGTGGTCAAAGACAGCGTGTTGCTATGGGACGTGCTATTGTGCGTAATCCTAAAGTATTCTTGATGGACGAGCCTTTATCTAACTTGGATGCAAAATTGCGTGTGCAGATGCGTATTGAAATTTCCAAATTACATCAGAGATTGGAAACCACTGTTATTTACGTTACCCATGACCAGACAGAGGCTATGACACTTGGTACTAGAATCGTAGTTATGAAAGATGGTATTGTACAACAAGTAGCATCTCCTCAGAAATTATATGATACACCAGATAATTTATTTGTAGCAGGTTTCATTGGTTCTCCTCAGATGAACTTAATCCCTGCACAAGTGGAGAAAACTGGAAATACTGTGAAATTAGTATTCGGCGAGCGTTTTATTAAAGTTCCTGATGCAAAGGGTAAAAAGTTAGTAGAAGGCGGATATGTAGGAAAAGAAGTTATATTAGGAATTCGTCCAGAAGATGTTCATGATGAAGAAGTTTATATTAACAATTCTCCTGATAGTATAATTGATGTTACAATCCGTGTATATGAAATGCTCGGTGCGGAAGTTTTCTTATACTTTGATATTGAAGAGGTTAGCTGCACCGCGAGAGTTAATCCTCGTACTACAGCAAGACCTGGAGATACAGTAAAATTAGCTCTTGATTTGACGAAATTACATGTATTTGATAAAGAAACAGAACAGGTTATTACAAACTAAAAGATAAAAGAAAAATTAAAATGGGCTTGTTTCACAGAGGTTTATATTCTGTGGGACAAGCTTATTTCTATTAAATGAAAGTAATAAGTATAGATGTTTAAGAAATAGAGTTTGTTTAGAGTACATTTTGACAAGGGGGACACTGCGGCAAAAGTCTATTCCAACGAAGCCGCGCTCCCGCTCCGTTCCAGACGTAGTGGTACTAAATTCGCAAATCCCGCTTCTTGCGGGTTTGCTCATTAAGTACCAACGTCTTCCAAGGGGCTTCTTTCGGAATAGATTTTTGCCTTCGCTGTTGGTTGGCTGTTCTAGGATAAAAGCTATACTTCCCATATATTCTTATAAATGGAAATTTATTGTCTGCATAATGGATGTAAAATTCTCGCTTTCAAGCGAAAACTTTAGATCAATCCCATAAATTCAAATATAGAAAAAACACATCTTTTAGAAAGGAAACTTTAGGTTGCTTTAGCGGCATATCGAACCTGCCGACTTTAGGTGGTAGTGATTCCGTTTATTTTTAGAGAGATATATAAATAACTAAATTTTTTTCTAATATGGTCGAAGGATAAATTACTTTGTGTTGAAGAGCCAAGAAAGTAGCTTGTGGGGAAGACCTATTCCAAAAGAAGCCCCTTGGAAGACGTTGGTACTTAATGAGCAGTTCCGCGGGGAAGCGGGGCTGCGAATTTAGTACCGCTACGTCTGGAACGGAGCGGGAGCGCGGCTTCGTTGGAATAGGTCTTCCCCACAAGCGCCCCTCTCTTGGATAGTTAAATAGTAACATTTTCAATTATAATTTACGGTAAAAATACTTGCAAATTGGTTTTATGTGCTATAATATATAAGGGAAAGGCATTAATAGGACAGGAGCGTGAGAGATATGATTTCTAATCAAATTCTTCAAAACACAATAGATGGACTGAAATCTATCACTAGAATAGATTTATGTGTAATTGATACAGAAGGTATCATTTTAGCAAGTACATTTTCAGAAGCAGAGCAAAGTCAAAGTGCAGTTTTAGCTTTTGTGGAATCGCCAGCGGATAGTCAGACTTTACAAGGATTTCAGTTCTTTAAAGTGTTTGATGAACATCAACTAGAATATGTTCTTTTAGCAAAGGGGACGACAGAAGATGTTTATATGATTGGGAAGATAGCGGCATATCAGATTCAAAATTTATTAGTGGCATATAAAGAGAGATTTGACAAAGATAATTTTATAAAAAATTTATTATTAGATAATTTACTTTTGGTCGATATTTATAATAGAGCTAAGAAACTTCATATTGAAATAGATGTGAGAAGGACTGTATTTATTATCGAAACAAAGTATGAGAAGGATAATAATGCATTAGAAACTGTTCGTAGCCTATTTTCTACAAAAACAAAGGACTTCATCACAGCAGTAGATGAAAAGAATATTATTCTGGTCAAGGAGTTAAAACCAACAGATGATTATGAGAGTTTGAATAAAACAGCAAGTGTTATTTTAGATATGTTGAATACAGAAGCGATGAGTAAAGTACATGTCGCATATGGAACGATTGTTGATGATATCAAAGAAGTGTCACGCTCTTATAAAGAGGCTAGAATGGCACTAGATGTAGGAAAGATTTTTTATAGTTCAAAGAATATAGTAGCTTATAATAATTTGGGGATCGGGCGTCTGATTTATCAACTTCCTATTCCTCTTTGTAAGATGTTCATAAAGGAAATATTTGATGGAAAATCACCAGATGATTTTGATGAGGAAACATTATCTACGATTAATAAGTTTTTTGAAAATAGTCTTAATGTTTCAGAAACTTCCAGACAATTATATATTCATAGAAATACTTTGGTCTATCGCTTAGATAAGCTTCAAAAAAGTACAAATCTGGATCTGCGTGTATTTGAAGATGCTATTACATTTAAAATCGCATTGATGGTGGTAAAATATATGAAGTATATGGAAACTTTGGATTATTAACTCTATTTTCAGAATTGTGTATCCATGTAAAATGAACTTATAAATATACATTGTAAGTAGCAGGCAAATATTTTATAATCAAGTATATAAATCGGTATTTACGGAGGAGTTATTGTGTGCTGTCCATATTGTGGTCAAGGTAGAATTGTGAAAGCCATCATAAAAAGTTCTGGTGAAGTAATACACATTTGTGATGAATGTGATACGGTTTGGACTTCTTGTGAAAAGATTACAAACAATACGGGTTTGATTTTCTCGCTTTATGCCGCTGCTCATAATTTGAAACCACTTTGGACTGAATTGGAATTATTGTAGATTAAATTCCAGTTTGAAGAATTGTTAGGTGAGTACAAATTCAGTAATTATATGTAAGAATATGCATTATATTTCAAATTATAAGCAGTAGGAACACTTTTCCGAAAAGGGAGATTATTAAAAAAGAAAAATAGGAAAAAAGGGTGTCACTGTATGCCGAAAAAGCCCTATTCGGTATAGAGTGACATTGTTATATCATGCAGAAAGCATAAGAGGATAAAAAGAAATGATTGTATTTGAAAATGTGACAAAAACATATGAAACAGGAACACCAGCATTAAACGGAATTAATTTGGCAATAGAAAAAGGAGAGTTTGTTTTTATTGTGGGAAATAGTGGGTCTGGAAAATCCACGTTGATTAAGTTATTATTAAAAGAGTTAGAACCAACAGCAGGGAAAGTCTATGTGAACAATCGGTTGTTAAATCGAATGAGAAGAAGTCAGATACCTAAATATCGCAGAGGATTAGGAGTTGTGTTTCAAGATTTCCGTCTGTTAAAAGATAGAAATGTATATGAGAATATCGCGTTTGCGCAGAGGGTGATCGGGACACCAGCGAGAATTATAAGAAGACAAGTTCCATCTATGTTATCTTTAGTAGGACTAGCAGAGAAATATAAATCCTTTCCCAAACAATTATCAGGAGGTGAACAGCAGAGGGTGGCATTAGCTAGAGCATTAGTGAATAATCCCTCTATTTTGTTAGCAGATGAACCAACAGGAAATTTAGATCCCAAAAATTCATGGGAAATTATGAAGTTATTGGATGAAATTAATAAAAGGGGAACTACTGTTTTGGTTGTGACACATAATCAGGAAATTGTAGATGCGATGAAAAAACGAGTGGTGACAATGCATAAAGGCATTATTACCAGTGATGAAAAAAGAAGTGGATACCATCAGTAAAAAGAAAATTAGGAGATACAATTATTGTGAATACCATTATCTATTGTTTTAAACAAGGCATAAAAAATATATTTAGAAATAAACTATTTTCATTAGCTTCTATCAGCACTATGGCAGCTTGCATTTTTCTTTTTGGATTGTTTTATTCTATTGTAGGAAATGTACAATATATGGTGAAAGAGGCAGAAACTAATATTTGTGTGACAGTATTTTTTGAAGCGGGTACAAGCGAGGCACGTATTATGGAAATAGGAGAAGGGATTGAAAAGAGAATCGAGGTTTCTCATGTGGATTATATGTCTGCAGATGAAGCGTGGGATTATTATAAGGATATTTATTTTGAAGGAAATGAAGAATATACAAAGGCATTTGCAGGAGCGAATCCATTACAGAATGCAGCTTCTTATGCGATTTATCTAAATGATGCTTCCATGCAGAATGCACTTGTGGCATATCTTGGAACGATTCCAGAGATACGAAAGATTAATAAATCAGATATAACAGCGAAAAGTTTTGAGGATTTTGGGCTTTTAGTGGGATATATTTCTGGAGCGATTATTCTTATTTTATTAGCAGTAGCAGTATTTTTAATTAGTAATACTGTATCTGTGGGAATTACGGTAAGAAAAGAAGAGATATCTATCATGAAATTGATAGGTGCGACAGATTTTTTTGTAAAAGCACCGTTTTTAGTAGAGGGAATTATTATTGGGGTGATAGGAGCTGTGATTCCTTTGGGAGTGCTTTATGTGATGTATGAAAAAGCTGTGGGTTATGTACTGGATAAGTTCTATATTTTATCAAGTATTATTACTTTTTTACCAGTAAAAGAAATATTTCATGCATTATTGCCGATTGGATTAGTGTTAGGAATTGGAATTGGATATTTAGGAAGTAGTATGACTACAAAAAAACATTTAAAGGTATAGGAAATTGATATGAGGAAAAAATGGATTAATATAGGAAAAAAGATAGCTATATTGGGTATGGTATTTTCTCTTACTAGTCCAATGGTATATGCATCTAGTACAAAGGATAAACTAGATGATGTACAACAGGACAAAAAGGATACAGAAGAGAGATTAGAACAGGTAGAGCAGAAAATAGAAGAGTTAGAACAACTAAAATCTGATGCGCAGGAATATATTAAAGCGATGGACGCCGAATTAGCAATAGCAACGGATAATCTAGAGGATTTGGAGAATCAGAAGGTACAAAAAGAAGCTGAGATTAAGCAGACAGAAGAAGAGTTAGTGGTAGCAAAAGAAGTAGAAGCAGAACAATTAGCTTCTATGCAGGTCAGAATTCAATTTATGTATGAAAATGGAAATGAATCTTATCTGGATATGATTTTTAATTCTAAAAGCATTGCGGAATTATTGAATAAGGCAGAATATGTTTCCCAGATCATGGCGTATGATAGACAGATGTTAGAGGAATATCAGGAAACAAGAGCGATTATTGAAGAAAAAGAAGAAAGACTTACAAGGGAATACCAAGAGTTAGAGGTATTAGTGGCACAGGCAGAAGAGGAAAAAGAAGCGATTGAACTATTGATTTCTTCAAAGGCCAAACAGCTCGCACAGTATGAAAGTGATATTGAAGCGAGTGAAGCAGAAGTGGCATCGATGCAGGAAGAAATGGATGCTTTAGACAGAGAAATTGCTAAGTTAGAACAAAAGATACGAGAGGAAGAAGAAGCGGCGAGAAGAGCGGCACAACAGCAGAAAGTGGTCTATGATGGAGGAAAGTTTTTATTCCCTTTGAACAGCTATTCTCGTATGACTTCAGATTATGGCTGGCGTATTCATCCCATTTATGGAACACAACGATTACATAATGGCATGGATTTTGGTGCGAGCACTGGAACTCCCATTATGGCAGCTTATGATGGAGAGGTAGTAGTATCTACTTATAGTTCTTCTGCTGGAAATTATATTATGATCAATCATGGAGGAGGACTATCTACCGTATATATGCATTGTTCTAAATTAATCGCTAAAGTGGGAGATACGGTGAAAAAAGGAGATGTTATTGGATTAGTAGGCTCTACAGGAAATTCGACTGGTCCTCATTTGCATTTCAGTGTGAGAGTGAATGGAGAGTATGTAGATCCTGCGCCATATATTGGCTATAGCCGATAAGAAAGGAAGAAAAAGGAATGAATGAGAAAAAAGACTATCAAAAGGGACTTTTGGTAGGGATCGCTGGAGGGATATTAGGCACTTTGATTGTAGCAGCGATTTGCATTGTGGTAGGAGTCAATGTAATTGTTGCGAATGATGGAAATATACCTTTTTTACAGCAGGAAACTACTAAAGTTTTAGAATCAGAAGAGAATAATGGAGAAAATGAAAAAGAACCTCTGCTCAATAAGGAATTTGAAGCGAAAATCAATAAGATATATAATCTATTAGATAAGAACTTTCTGTTTGAAATGAGTGATGAGAAATTGAGAGAGGGTATGTATGCAGGGCTTATGAGTGCTTTAGAAGACCCTTATTCTAATTATTATACACAAGAAGCATATCAGTCATTTAATGAATCTTCAGAAGGTGTTTATTATGGAATCGGAGTTTCTGTATCTCAAAATGTGAAAACAGGAGTTATTACAGTTGTTCAGGTTTTTAAAAATGCTCCTAGCTATGAAGCGGGATTATTGCGAGGAGATATTATTTATGCGATCAATGATACACAGGTGACAGGAATGGATTTGAATCAGGCAGTCACTATGATAAGAGGAAGTGAAGGCTCTACTGTGAAGCTCACAATAGTCAGAGAGGGAGAAAATGATTATCTGGATTTTGATGTAGAAAGACGTCAAGTGGAAAGAGAAACTGTGAGCTATGAGATGTTAGATGGAAAAATGGGCTATATTTTAGTTTCTGAGTTTGATGAAATCACAGTGAAGCAATTCTATGAAGGCATCGCACAATTGAGTGTAGATGGAATGAAGGGATTGATTATTGATTTAAGAAATAATCCGGGAGGGCGCATGGACGTAGTGCTCAATATGTTGGATTTAATCTTGCCAGAAGGATTGTTGATTTATACAGAAGATAAAGATGGCACACGAGGAAGTGAATATTATTCAGATTCTACTTCTGTATTAAATGTTCCATTGGCAGTTTTAGTGAATGAGCAGAGCGCGAGTGCTTCAGAAATTTTTGCAGGTGATATTCAAGACTTTGGAGTTGGTACATTAGTAGGAACTACTACATTTGGAAAGGGAATTGTACAGACAGTGTATCCATTAGGGGATAATACAGGAATTAAAGTGACTGTTTCTAAATATTTCACACATGCTGGAAGAAATATCCATGGAACAGGAATAACACCAGATGTAGAGGTGGAATTAAACGAAGGATTAGAAAAACTGGTAGAGATACCAAAAGAACAGGATAATCAGTTACAAAAGGCGATAGAAGTTTTAAATGAACAAATACAAAAAGAACAATAAAATAAAAAAAGTTTAAAAAGATAGGTCGGGCGTAATTAATTTTTAATTATACTCGACCTATTGTGAGGCATATAACAATATGCGAGTTCAGCATAGCTGAGTTTACATAAATTTTAAGAGATTCTGCAAAATGGCAGAAGAAAGGAGGATATATGGATTTATTGATATTTATTCTAAATGATCATGAAAAGTTAGATGCCATATTGACAGAGTTAGAAAAATCTGGAATCCGAGGAGCTACTGTGATTGACAGCACTGGAATGGCGAAGGTTTTACATCATGACGAAGAAGAGGTCGCTTTTTTAGGGACATTGAGATCACTTTTAAATCCAGCGACGAGAGCGAAGAGCAATACTATTTTGATGGTATTGGAAAAAAAGATGATTCATACAGCAGTAGAAGCGATTGAAAGGATTGTCGGAGATTTAAATCAGGAAAATGTGGGAGTTATTTTCAGTATTCCTGTAGATTTCACAAAGGGGATAAAAAAACATGAGTGATAAAATTTTATTTGATATTGCTATTATTATGTTATCAGCATTAATCTGTGGCAGGTTAGTGAAGCATATCAGTATGCCAAATGTGACAGGATATTTAATTGCAGGTTTGATTTTAGGACCATTTATCACAAACTTAATTCCAGAGGATATGGTGAGCAATTTTTCTGTAGCTTCTGATATGGCATTAGGATTTATTGCTTTATCCATTGGGAGTGAATTTAAAATTTCTTATTTTAAAAAGGTAGGAGCAGCTCCTATTGTTATCGCATGTTTTGAGAGTTTTGGGGCGGTTTTAGTAGTGACTTCGGTATGCATTTTATTAAAATTTCCAGCGCCACTTTCTATTCTTTTAGGAGCGATTGCTGCTGCTACTGCACCAGCACAGACTATTATGGTAGTAAAACAGTATAATGCAAAAGGACCAATGACTTCTATGCTGATGAGCGTGGTAGCAATTGATGATGCAACAGCGCTGATCGCATTTGGATTCGCTACCGCTATTGTAAAGGCTATGGAAAGTGGAAATGGGATATCTATCTGGTCTATTTTAGAACCTGTTTATGAAGTGGGAGTTTCTTTTGTTTTAGGGTTTGTATTGTCTATTGTGATGATTTTATTTTTCCGGCATTTCAAAAAGAATTCTAATAGGCTCTGTGTGATTGTTGGGGTATTATTTTTGGATATTTGGGTTTCCAATCAGATAGGGGGTTCTGCGCTGCTTAGCTGTATGGCATTGGGGGCAGGATTAGTGAATCTATTTAATGAAGTGGATAGTGTGATGGAAATCACAAATTCTTTTACGCCACCTCTTTTGATGGTATTTTTTGCTATCAGTGGAGCAGGATTTAATATGGGGGCTTTAAAAGAGATAGGATTAATAGGGATTGTTTATGTAGTGATGCGTGTGGTTGGAAAGATGCTTGGGGCATATGTGGGAGGAAAGATTATGAAACAAGATGATAAAACTTGTAAGTATTTAGGACCTACTTTGATGCCGCAGGCTGGTGTGGCGCTGGGGTTAATTATGGTGGCACAGTCTGTTGTTCCACAGTATGGGGCACAGATGAGCACTGTTATTTTGTGTTCTACGTTTATTTATTCTATTTTAGGCCCTAGTGTGGCAAAATGGGCGTTGGTAAAGGCTGGAGAGATAAAGGTGGGGGCGAAGAATTAAGAAATGGGGCGTGTGGGTTTCCGCTCTGGGAAGGAACTATTTAGGCGAAGCCGCGCTCTCGCTCCGTTCCAGACGTAGCGGTACTA
>CAJUHN010000072.1 GCA_910585935.1 uncultured Lachnospiraceae bacterium
AGTGCCAACGTCTTCCAAGGGGCTTCTTATGGAATACTTCCTTGCCTCCGCTGGTAGTTATCTGTTCTACTTTTTGAAAAATGAAACTTGTGATAATCTATGAAGTTTCTGTGAGGAGATAGCAGGAAATAGATATTCGAAAAGATTCGTATTTCTATGGGTTCTGGAGTTTCGCAAATGCCTATCATAGATTTATAAGAAGTGAGATAACAATTAATATAGGCATAAAAATTTTGTTGCAAAAGCGATGATAAAACTGTATAATATAAGCAAAAAAGTATATATAATGTAAAATAAGCCATACTAACAAAGGAGGTGTTTACTATGGCAACTTCAAGCATTACGAAGAATTTTGTCATTTCTGGTGAGGAACAGGTAGAGATGTTTGTCAATGCGATTGAAGAATCTGCCAAAAACCGTCCTGTCCGTACTCCAGTAGCTGCTAAGCAGATAAAAGGAGAAGCTGAGCTAAGAAAATTCATGAAAGAATGGGAGAAAGCGAATGCCGATTAAAGATAAATTTTTCTATATTAATATTCGTGATTATCTGGCATTAGGAAATGATGATGAAGCTGGAGAGCCAATGCTTGATAGGGTGCTTTCCGGCTTTTCATGCCCGAAAAATCCGGATGTAGAACGGTTTTTGAAAAAGAGTGCCATTGAGTTTGCAAAAAAGAATCGGTCAGTTACATACCTTGTATTTTCAGTGGATAGCAAGGAATTGTTAGGGTATTTTACCCTTGCATTAAAGCCTTTAACGGTTAAAGGGGAAACCGTAAGCAATACGACAAAAAAGAAACTGCTGCGTATCAGTGAATTAGACGATAAGTCAGATACTTATACTATGGCAGCTTATCTAATTGCTCAGATCGGGAAAAATTATGCGAATGGAAGAGAAAAGAAAATCACAGGAAAAGAACTGATTGAGCTTGCATGGATGGTGATTGAAGAAGCACAATATTTAGTTGGTGGGATGGTAACATTCTTAGAAACAGAAGATGAGGAAAAGCTGTTATCCTTTTACAGGAACAATCGTTTCTCGCAGTTTGACACCAGGCAGACTATATTGGGAACAGATGAGCCACATGAGCTTGTGCAGCTTTTAAGGTTGTTGTAAAACAACAATAGAATAATGATAGAAGGTGCATGGAAAGTATGATTTACAGTCCATGCACCTTTTTTGTATATAATGAGCATGTTTCAAATCTTAGATATTCTAAGGAGTGTAATTGCCGACAAATTTGATAGCGATTTGCAAGGTTTATACTGTGAAGTGATATTCTCTTTTTGGTAAGCTATATATAATAGTTATAAGTATAAGTATCGATAAACTGAATCCTTATAATAAATCAAAGTTCCAGTGATACAATCCCAACGATATAGTACTTTGCTAAAATCGCGTCGTTTCAGAGCTTCACTGTTGATAAAGAATTGAATAACACCGTCGTCCGACCAGAGCACGCGGTCTGCATCCTCTATTATTTCTGAGTGAATCTGCAAAAGCACAGTATCATAATAAGCCTCATTTTTTGAACTCGTTTTGTTACAGAGTGGATAACCTAACATATGATGCCCCCAGTACGATAATTCCCTATGCAAATAGTCCAAATCCTCTTTTTTCAAGAAATTCTGTATGAATTGGTTTTCAATGTCTTTCCCTGTTAAGGTCATCTCTGCATCACGAAAAAGTTTGTTAAAACGCCTATCGGAAATATTCATAGAAACCTCACGTGGTATGATATCGACACCTATTTCTTTCCAGATGGGATTATATTCCCTAAGATCTGGGTTGGTCGAAAGTGGAATATCTAATTCCAAAACTTGTTCTTTCGTTACACTATAATCCACAGTTTCATGATACACCACACGAAACATTTCCTGACTGTCTGGCGCATTGTCGTCATAACCATACAGATATTCGTCATCATCAAGGGCAATGAAAAATTGTAACATTCCTTGCTGTGGCAGGCGTTCGTCTACGGTTGCTTTATCAAAATTAATCTGCGCAATCAACATCATCTTTTGCCCTGTTTTGTCCACAGGATATGGCATTTTTGGATTCCAATAGGGCAGACCGCCGAATTTGCTGTCAAATAAATCTGGTTTGACATTCTTTCGCAAAGTTAATGAATATGCTGGCATTTTGGTCTGTTCTTTGATAAGACTGGCAATCTGTTCAATCGGATAATCATAAACTTCATGGATTTTTACTTCGTCAAAGTCAATCTTTGCACAAAGCATATCTAAAACCTGCGTATTGACAAGACGTTTCCTTTCGGGCAGACGGACATAGGTCAGCATCGGAAGATGTGTCAATAAGGCACAGTCTGTAAAGTTTGTCTGTGACAGGTCTAGTTTTTTCAGCTTCTTGCATTTTTCCAGAAATGAAAAGTCCGCAATAGTCAGAGGCTTTAATGTGTTAAATATCAGAGTATGTAGATTTTCCATCTCTTCAAGGACAGAAAAGTCATGTTCCTTGAAGCGGAAAAAGGATATTGTATCATAAGATGGCATTTTCGCCCGGTGTAAAATCTCCAGTGCCTTTATCTTCTTTAAATCATATGGAATCTGTGGAAGACGTCCGTCTATGTTTGCAATCGCTCGCAAAAGATGTGGGTCAATAGTCCTCTGTGTCCACTGTGTATAGTTCGCCTTACTGTTAAATGTATCGGTTATTATAATCCCTCCTTATTAAAATATCTCCTATCCCTTGAAAACATTAAGTTTATCGCAGGTGAGTTTTTCTTTGTATGATATCTTTTCATAAGCATTACAAACTTTGAAAAGATGAGAAAAACAAAGTCATATAAATATTATAACACAAAATATATAAGAAATGGTAAATGAAAGAAAATACTTTTAAAAAATTTAAAGAAAGAAAAAGATAAGATGATTTCTCTTTACCATATAATTCATAATCCGTTCTATTCATTCTATTGTATTTCTCATTTTTTTAAATGAACATGTGTATCAATTATGTAAAATTTCTTCCCTCCATGCTATAATCTGTGAAAATAACTCTTCCATATCAATTTTGGAGAAATCTGTCGTATCAACTTTAATCTGAGTGCTATCAGTAAATAAAGAGTCAAAACCTCTTTGCTTTATCCCATTTACATAATTTTCATAAGAAATAGATGTTCCTTTTAGTTTCTTTGAGTTGCTTTCCTTTTTTTCTGGATAACAATCATTCACAATATGCCCTTTGTGCCTACTAGGACTGCTTTCCCGTTCTAGGAAGCGCTGGTAGATTATTTTGTAATCGCCAGTTAAAGTAATTGTC
Source organism: uncultured Lachnospiraceae bacterium (assembly GCA_910585935.1). Taxonomy (GTDB): domain Bacteria; phylum Bacillota; class Clostridia; order Lachnospirales; family Lachnospiraceae; genus MGBC136627. The sequence goes on from CAJUHN010000072.1 coordinate 3,284, forward strand.
AGTACAGAATATTGATATTTTGTTAAAAGAACTTTTATTCCATGTTCTGATGAATATTCAAAATTATTCTCTAGAATAAAAGATTGCCCCGCTTTCATAAGTTGACCTGCAACATAGTACATAATTTCCATACTGGCAATTCCAAGATTTACTTTTTCCTCTCTTGACTGAAAGCCAATATGATCAAATAACAATTCTTTTATGGTATCCTTTGAAATAACTGGCAGCTTCAACTTTTTTGACATGGCTTCTGACATAGTACTTTTTCCCGCTGCTGGAATTCCTGTCACTAATATACAATACATTCGTTCATACTCCTTTTATATCAACCGTTTCTATAACCACTCCAAGTTCTTTTACCTGTATCAGAAAATCTTCAGATACATTGTTATCCGTAATCAATAGATCATAATCTCTTATCTGACATATAGAGTGAATAGAATTTTTCCCTATTTTTTTAGACGGATATAACCCAATATTCATAGAGCTATTTTTCATAATAGCTTTTCCAAATTCCACACCAGCAGTATCATGAATAGATGCTCCAAAATCTAAAGATAATGCAGTGTGTGACAAAAATGCTTTATCTATTCGGATATTTTTTACCATTTGAATGGTATAAAAATCATGGCAGTGACCACGATGTGACATTTCACCTCCCAATAAAATAACGGATAGATTCATTTTTTTCCGCAATACCTCTGCAATAGTAACAGAATTTGTCAATACAGTTATTGATATGTCTTCTGGCAGGTTTTCAGCCATATAATATCCAACCAAAGATGTAGTAATATAAATGACATCCTTATTTTCAATATATTTAGTTGCTTTTTTGGCAACTGCCAAATAATCAATCTGTATTTCTTTTATATCTATTGGATTATAAGTTGGAGCTGGATAAATTTCTTTTGAATGAACTGCAATAGCACCTCCATGTGTTCTCTGTAACAATCCTTTGCTTTCCAATATCCTTAAATCCCGCCTTGCACAGTCTGCAGAAATCTGATAAAAATCTTGAATTTCTGATACCAAGATTCGTCCTGTTTCATTTATTTTTTTAATAATATCCTTTTGACGTTCTTCCATAAACATAATCCATACCTCCATTACATGTTTATAATTGTTTTATATTGTTTATATTTTATTATAATTGTTTATTCTTAATTATACAAGCATTTTTTTATTATACATAAAAATGATAATAATTATTTCACTCTCCATCATAGCTTGAAACTTTTTCCTACAAGTGTTACAAAAAAGATTGACTATCTAACCAGCAGAATGATGACGCATGGAAAGAAAAGATTTTATGTGGAATAGCTCTTTATCTGTAATATAAAATGCTTGACATTTCGTATTACAGAAAATAAAATAATATTTAGATTTAGAGAGGAGTGTACCTATGGGAAAAAGAGGACGTCCGAAATTGGATGTTGTGAAAGAACGTATTGTGACAATAAGAATGTCTGATGAGGAATATCATACGCTAAAGGAATACTCTGACAAACATCAACAGACTATAACAGAAACTATTAAAATGGGAGTTGACTTAATATATAAAACTCATAAGTGAGGTATAGGATTTCTTCTTTTGGAATAGTCCCTCACATTAGGTGTTTATTAGTTTCATTGTGGACATAAGATTTTTTCAAAATGAAAATATGTGGTTTTTGTTTGGTATTATGATAAATAAAAGGATATGGATTGAATATTAACAAGAGAAAGAATAAAAGCAGATAGGAGAGAGAATTATGGCATTGACAAAGAAGCCTGTAAATGGTATGAAGGATATTTTACCTAGAGAAATGCAGATAAGAGATTATGTGATGAGTTTAATGAAAGAAACTTATGGAAGATATGGATTTTCTTTAGTGGAAACTCCTTGTGTGGAACATATTGAAAACTTATTGAGCAAACAAGGAGGAGAGAATGAAAAATTGATTTTTAAGATATTAAAGAGAGGAGAAAAATTAAAATTAGATGAGGCAGAGAAAGAAGCAGATCTTGTGGATATGGGGTTGAGGTATGATTTGACATTACCGCTTTCTAGATATTATGCAAATAATGTAAATAATTTAGTGATGCCATTTAAAGCGCTTCAAATGGGAGCTGTATGGAGAGCTGACAGACCGCAAAAGGGGAGATTTCGTCAGTTTGTGCAGTGTGATATAGATATTTTAGGAGATGCTACGTATTTAGCAGAAGTAGAGCTTATTTCTGCTACAACTACTTTATTGGGAAAACTGGATTTTAAAGATTTTAAAGTGAGAATTAATGATAGAAGAATTTTAAAAGCGATGGCGACATTTAGCGGTTTTCCAGAAGATAAGTTTGATATTGTCTTTATTATTTTAGATAAAATGGACAAAATCGGGTTAGATGGTGTGGCAAAGGAATTAGAAGAGAGCGGATTTGAAAAAAAGAGTATTGATATATACTTGGGATTATTTGAAAAAATAGTTTCTGACAGAGAAGGGCTTCGCTATTTAAAAGATATTTTAAAGGACGTTTTGGAAGAAAATGTAGTAGAAAATTTGGAAAATATTATGTGCTGCGTGGAAGAAGCAAAGAGTACAACATTTGAAATTATATTTGACCCTACACTGGTAAGAGGAATGTCTTATTATACAGGAACAATATTTGAGATTGAGATGGAGGAATTAAAAAGCTCTGTAGCAGGTGGGGGAAGATATGATGAGATGATTGGGAAATTTACAGGAAATTCGATATGTGCTTGTGGTTTCTCTATTGGGTTTGAGAGAATCGTCACTATTTTATTAGACAGAAATTTTGAGATTCCATTGAAAAATACAAAAAAAGTGTTTCTATTGGAAAAAGGGATGATACAAGCAGATATCTATAAAGTGATGAAAATGGCAACAGAAGAAAGAAACGAAGGAACACAGGTATTAGTGGTACAGATGAATAAAAATAAAAAATTTCAGAAAGAGCAGCTAACAAAAGAAGGCTATACAGAGTTTCAGGAATTTTATAAAGATACCTTTCAAAAATAAGAATTGAGAAAGAAATGCTGTTTATATAATATAAAGTGGAACAGTTTTATGCAAAAGAGTAAGATTTTTTGCACAGATAAATTCTATTCTATTTTACATCTTATCTGATAAAAAGTCTACATGAATTTTCCATAAAATACATTTTTTGATGATTCAAAGATTTGTTGATATGGGAAAAAATTGGCGAAAGGTTCGCGCAAGAACTCCTCTATTCCAACGAAGTCGCGCTCTCGCTCCGTTCCAGACGTAGCGGTACTAAATTCGCAGCCCCTAGCAGGACTGCTCATTAAGTGCCAACGTCTTCCAAGGGACTTCTTTCGGAATAGAGGAGTTCCTGCGCTCGTTTGTATCATGGGCAAGTCTGTAAGGCGCGATTGTTTGTTATGAAATGAGATTTTATTTTGTGATGCCATTTATTTTTTATAAACCAGCCGAAGCAAAAAACTAGCAGAGAGAAGGAACGAATTCCAAAAGAAGCCCCTTGGAAGACGTTGGCACTTAATGAGCAGTCCTGCTAGGGGCTGCGAATTTAGTACCGCTACGTCTGGAACGGAGCGGGAGCGCGGCTTCGTTAGAATCGTTCCTTCTCTTTGCGAACCTTTCGTTAATTTGTATACAAAACAATGATGTTTTATAAAGGATAATAACATTTTTAAGATTCTCAAAAGGCTTACTTTATTATACAATTAAAATTATTTTATAGTAAAAAGAGTTCTAAAAGGGTTTATAATAAATGAATGTAAATATAAAGGGGAATTTAATAATGAATCTATTAAAAAAAGAAGTGGAAGAAAAATTACAAACAGTAGAAAGTAAAGAGGATATAGAAAGATTACAGAAATTGATAAATAAATATAAAGAGAAGTATTTATATGATCTTGACTTATATGCAATGGAAATAACACTTTTTCTAATACAAAATAATTTAAAAAAGGCAAGAGAAATAGCAGAAATAGCAATACAAATAAATCCATACAATGCAGAGGCAAATTATAATTTAGCAATAGTTTGTGAAGAACAAGAGGATTATATAGAAAGTTATCGATACTATTTATTAGCAAGACACTTAGGTTTTTGTGAAAAAAATATGAAAATATTTAATTTAAATATTAATGAATGTTTAGAGCGATTATGGAAAAAAATAAATTCAAAATTAGATTCTGATAAAAGAGTAGAAATAACAAATTGCATACAAAGAAAATTTGAAGAAGGAATTTTTGGATTAAAAGATGGAAGATTTTACTCTATAATAAATGTAATAGGTCAAATTTATGAAGATCCATATTACAATAAAAGATTTGTAGCATGGTATGATAATAGAAAAAGACTTCTTCTAGAACAAAAAATGGAATTAAATGCGCTAGAAGAAAAAGTAGAATTAAGAGAAGTGGAGTTAAAAAATGAATTAAAAATAGATAGAGCAGAAAGCATTTTATTACCAATTGCATCTCCAAGCCCAAATAATATATATAAAGTAAAATATGAAGATAAAATATATAACATCACCCAAATAGTGGAAAATCATTTTAATTATTATAGACTTCCTGGAAAAGTGTCTATTTCTACAGAAAAGGAAGTATATTTTGGAAAGCCTATTTTATTAAAACAAGATCCTAAAAATAAAAAATTAGTATTAACTATTTTTGTAGATGGATTGGCATGGAAAGTATTAAAGAATGATAAAATAAAAAGTTTGATGCCAAATACAGCAAAGTTTTTTTCAAAAGGGGTAATTTGTTCTAATGCTTTTGCAACAGCAGATTGGACTTACCCTAGTTTAGCAACTTATGCAACAGGATTAGATATGACACATCATATGATGATAAGAAGTGATTTATTTATGTGTTTACCTCGCGATGTTACTTTATTAACTGAATATTTTAAAAAAAATGGTTATACAACAGCTAAGATTGATGGAGATTGGCGTTCTACTCCTGTATATGGATATTCTAGAGGCGTAGATAGGATTATATATCAACATCAATGGGCGGGTATGAGATTAGAGGAAGTAATTCCAGATGTTTTAGAACATTTAGAATTTATGAAGGAAACAAATCAGTTTGTTTATATGGGAATTGGTGATTTACATGATGTAGCAGATGGAATAGAGCTACCAGCATCGATACAAAGTAAATTGTCTTTAGAAGAAAGAATCATAACAGAAAAAGGAGTTACTTCTGTAAAGCAAGATTATGATGAAAATAAAATAAAAGCATATTGTAAGGTAATTACTAAAATAGACTTATATTTGAATATGATTTATGAATATATTGAAAAAAATTATAAAGATAACGAAATTATAGTATCTTTATTTTCTGATCATGGACAGGGATATTTGATAAAGCCAGAAGAACATTTTATGGCAAGAGGTCGTTCTAATGTTACTCTTATGTTTCGAGGAGGGGATAGAAAGGGTATTTGTGATGAATATATTTCAACTTGTGATTATCTTCCTATTATGTGTAAATTAGCGAATATATCCTTAGAGAAGGAAAGAATAGATGGAAAGCTTCCAAAATATTTTGGTGGAGAATCGGAAAGAGAATATGTAATAGCAGAGAGTATTCATCCAGGAGATCCATATTATGCAGGTGTATTTACTAAGAAAGGTATGTTTTGTGTTACATCTAAAGAAGTTACTACATTTGATGGAAGGATACCAATAGAAGATTTTAAATGGGAGAATAATAGTTTGGGGTGGAATATGATAGATTGTGATGGAAAACAATTAAAATTAGAAGAAAAAGAAATAGAGAAATATAAAAACATTATTATAGAACATATGGCTGGGAATCTTATTTATGATTAATATATAAAAATTTTTTATATTTCGTTTTATGTTAAAGTGCTATTAAAAAAGTGATAGTTATCGAAAAGAAATGTTTTCATTTATTTCTACCATAAATTTTATAGCAGGTATTTTGCAGCGGTCTTACTTAATTTTGAATTTAGTCATTCATGAATAGTTTTAAATGATATAACGAATACTAAAGAAAAATAATGAAAAGAAGGTATTAAAATAAAATGAATGAGGATACAAGGAAGTTATTGGAAGAATGTAATTCAGGCTGTAAGATGGCATTAGGAAGTATGAAACAAGTCAAGGAATATATACAAGATGAGAAATTAAAAAAAATTGTGGAAAGTTATAAGCAGAAACATGAACAATTAGAAATAGAATCTTCAAATTTGTTGAAAGGGGCAGGAAATTCAGAAAAAGAGCCGGGAGTAATGGCGTCTATGTTTTCTTGGTTTACAACAGAGATGAAGCTGATGATAGAAGATGATGGTCATCAAATAGCAAAATTGATGATGGATGGGTGTAATATGGGGATTCAGTCTATCAGTGAGTATCAAAATAAATATAAAGAGGCTTCCAAAGAGGCAACGGAATTAGCGAAGAAATTAGTAAAAACAGAAGAGAATTTTATGCAGGAAATGAAACAATTCTTATAAAGTGATATGTCAACAAAACATACTTAAAGAGAATGAAAAGGTTTTTTAAAATAAATTAATATTCTAATTTGGTATTATGTTACATCTATAAGTTTCGCAAATATCTTATGATATCTGCGAAACTTTCTTTACTATAGAAGAGTCATATAGACATTCTATTAATGATTTATGACTTGCACATTTAATACAAATAGGATAAAATATAAAAGAGATTATCAAAAAAAGATATAGAAGCAAGAAAAGAAATATTTAAAACTACATATGGAAATGTGAATGGAAACATTAATAGAAAGTTATAAAAAAGAAGATACTTAGAAATAGAAAAACAAATACTAACAAATGGAGGAGAGTATAATGGATATTTATAAATTTTCCCTTGATACACAAGATGGTGTAAAGATTATAAGACAGATTATGGAAGCAGAAGAAAAACCAAAAAGTTATAATATTTATGAAGATTACTTTTTTTCACCTATAAAATTATTGAAAAGCGATATTGGTAAGATTACAAAAAGACATGGAACAGAAGTTTATATGGCAGAAGATAATTTTGAGAAAATAAAGGAAGTTTATATTGAATATTTAAAAGATAATATTACTTTACAAGAGGAAATGATTGAAAAGGCACAGAATGATTTACAAGTTTTAAAGGATAATTTAAAAGGATTAGAACAGATTACAGAACAGAGTGTAGAAAATAAGGAACAGTAAATAAAAAATGGAAACATTGGGGTGAAGAGTATGATTCAAAAGCAAATTATGAAAAAAAATTTTAGAATAAGAGCATCTGGTAAATAAATCAGGTGCTTTTATTATAGCCAAAATAGAAAGACAGAAAAAATTTTTCTGAATAGAATTTGAGAAAAGATAGAAAAAGAAATATATTAATATTACTAATAATTGAATTAAGATATATTCATTTTTCTAATGAAATAAAATATGTTAAAATAAAAAATAAAAACAACGACACATTAAAAAAGAGAGAGGTATGAAATGAGCAGGGTAAAAAGAGTTTATGTAGAGAAGAAAAAAGCATATGCTGTAAAAGCAAAAGAACTATTAGAAGAAATTGGAAGTTATTTAGGAATTAAAACTGTGACAGGTGTGCGGGAATTAATCTGCTATGATATTGAGAATATTTCAGAAGAAATCTATAAAAGAGCATGTAATACCGTTTTTTCAGAACCTCCTGTAGATGAATTATACGAGGAAGAGTTCCCAGTAAATGAAAAAGAACAGGTATTTTCTGTAGAATTTCTTCCAGGACAATTTGATCAGAGAGCGGATTCAGCCGTACAATGTGTGAAATTTCTAAAAGAAGATGAAGAACCTATCATCAAAACAGCAGTTACTTATGTGATAGAGGGAAATATTTCTGAAGAAGAATTGGCGCGCATTAAAAATTATTGTATTAATCCCGTAGATTCCAGAGAAAAAGAGATGAAAAAGCCTGAAACATTAGTCACTGTTTTTCCAGAACCTGCTGATGTGTTAATTTTTGATGATTTTATAGATATGTCCAAAGAAAAGCTAAAAGAATTATATTTATCATTAAATTTAGCTATGACATTCAAAGATTTTTTGCATATACAGAATTATTTTAAAAACGAAGAGAAAAGGAATCCATCTATGACAGAAATCAGGGTATTAGATACTTACTGGTCTGATCACTGTCGGCATACCACATTCTCCACAGAGTTAAAAAATATTATATTTGAAGATGGATTTTACCAAAAACCTTTAAAAGAAACTTATGAGCAATATTTATCAGATAGAAAGGAACTTTTTGGAGAAAGAGAAGATAAATTTGTATGTTTGATGGATTTAGCGTTGATGGCGATGCGGAAATTAAAAAAAGAGGGCAAGTTAAAAGATCAAGAAGAATCCGAAGAGATTAACGCATGTAGTATTGTAGTTCCCGTAGAAATTGATGGAAAAGTAGAAGAGTGGTTAGTGAATTTTAAAAATGAAACACATAATCATCCAACAGAAATTGAACCATTCGGCGGGGCTGCTACTTGTTTAGGAGGAGCGATTCGCGATCCCCTGTCAGGTCGTACTTATGTATATCAGGCGATGCGTGTGACAGGAGCAGCAGACCCTACGGTTTCTGTAAAGGATACGATGAAAGGAAAGCTGCCTCAGAAGAAATTAGTGCGAGGAGCGGCAAATGGATATAGCTCTTATGGAAATCAGATCGGATTAGCGACCGGATATGTGAAAGAGATCTATCATCCTAATTATGTAGCCAAAAGAATGGAAATCGGAGCGGTCATGGGAGCTGCACCTAGAAAGAGTGTGATTCGGGAGAGTTCTGATCCGGGAGATATTATCATCTTACTAGGCGGAAGAACAGGGCGTGATGGCTGTGGCGGCGCGACAGGTTCTTCTAAAGCGCATACAGAGAGTTCGATTGAAACTTGTGGTGCAGAAGTACAAAAAGGAAATGCTCCTACAGAAAGAAAGATACAGCGTCTTTTCCGTAGGGAAGAAGTGAGCCGTCTCATCAAAAAATGTAATGATTTCGGAGCAGGCGGCGTATCGGTTGCGATTGGAGAATTGGCAGATGGGCTTAAGATAGATTTAGATAAAGTGCCAAAAAAATATGCAGGCTTAGATGGAACAGAAATCGCTATTTCCGAATCACAGGAGCGTATGGCTGTTGTGGTAGACAAAAAAGACGTGAAGGCATTTTTAGATTATGCGAAAGAAGAGAACTTAGAAGCAGTAGAAGTTGCAGTAGTGACAGAAGAACCTCGATTGATTTTAAACTGGAGAGGAAAAGAGATTGTGAATATTTCCAGAGCATTTTTAAATACCAATGGAGCACATCAGGAAACAAATGTGATCGTTCAGATGCCAGAAGAACAGCCAGACTATCTGAAAAAACCAGAAATTTCTGATGTAAAAGAAAAATGGCTTTCTACTTTATCAGATTTGAATGTATGTTCTCAAAAAGGATTAGTAGAAATGTTCGACAGCTCTATCGGCGCAGGTTCAGTCTATATGCCATATGGAGGAAAATATCAGCTCACAGAAGTTCAGACAATGGTCGCAAAGCTTCCTGTTTTAAATGGAAAAACAGAAACCGTGACCATGATGAGTTATGGATTTGACCCTTATTTATCTAGTTGGAGTCCTTATCATGGAGCTATTTACGCTGTTTTAGAATCGATTGCAAAGATTGTGGCAGCAGGTGGAGATTATAAGAAAATCCGTTTCACCTTCCAAGAATATTTCCGCAGAATGACAGAAGATCCGACACGCTATAGCCAGCCATTTTCTGCTCTGCTCGGAGCGTATCGCGCACAATTAGAATTTGGTTTGCCTTCTATCGGCGGAAAAGACAGTATGTCTGGAACATTTAATGAGATTGATGTGCCTCCTACCTTAGTTTCTTTTGCAGTAGATGTGGCGAAGTATCCAGAACTCATCACACCAGAATTAAAAACGCCGGGAAATGTGCTGATAAAATTTGAAATACAAAAAGATTCTTATCAGCTTCCAGTATTTCCACAAGTACAAAAATTATATGAAGGAATAGAAAAGGCGATAAAAGATAAAGCGATTGTATCTGCCTATGTGTTAGACGCCAAAGGCGTTGTGGCTGCTATTAGCAAAATGGCATTTGGAAATCAGTTAGGAGTGAGAATCGAAGAAGATGTGAAGCCACAGGATCTGTTTGCTCCAGAGTTTGGAAATATCATTGCAGAAGTTCCAGCAGAAAAATTAGAACTGATTTCTGTACCATATCAGAAAATAGCAACTGTGATAAAGGAAAAAGATTTCATTTATAAAGATGTAGTAATTTCCATAGAAGAAGCATTAAACGCATGGACAAAAACATTAGAAAAAGTATTTCCAACAAAAGGAACAGATGATAAAACACCGATAGAATCTTCTTTATATCAAGCAGATAAGATTCATATCTGTAAGAATAAAATAGCGAAACCACGAGTATTTATTCCTGTATTTCCAGGAACGAACTGTGAATATGACAGCCAAAAGGCATTTGAACGCGCGAATGCGGAAGTTCATGTTCAGGTATTTAAAAATCAAACAGCGCAGGATATTCGAGAATCTGTAGAAGTATTTGAGAAAGAAATTAATCAGGCACAGATTATCATGTTTCCGGGCGGATTCAGCGCAGGAGATGAACCAGACGGTTCTGCAAAATTCTTTGCCACTGCATTTCAAAATGCGAAATTAACAGAAGCAGTACAGAAGCTATTAAAAGAAAGAGATGGATTAGCACTCGGTATCTGTAATGGTTTTCAAGCGCTGGTTAAATTAGGATTAGTTCCTTATGGAGAGATTATAGGACAAAAAGAAGATTCTCCTACTCTTACCTTTAATACCATTAACCGCCATATTTCAAAGATGGTATCTATAAAAGTGGTATCGAATCTGTCCCCTTGGCTTCAAAAGGCGAAGTTAGGAGGGATTTATACCAATCCAGCTTCTCATGGGGAAGGGCGTTTTGTAGCACCTGAAGAATGGATAAAGAAATTATTTGAAAATGGACAAGTAGCGACTCAATACTGCGATTTAGAGGGCAATGTATCTATGGACGAAGAGTGGAATATCAATGGATCTTATGCTGCAATAGAAGGTATTACCAGTCCAGATGGAAGAGTTTTTGGAAAAATGGCACATTCCGAAAGAAGAGATGATTCTGTCGCTATAAATATCTATGGAGAACAGGATTTACAGATATTTGAATCTGGTGTGGAATATTTTAAATAAAAAGGGAGTTATAGATACTCTTTTAGATTTAAGATATAGTGAAATGATTGTATGATGTATAGGGGGAATGGGTTGGCGAAAGGTTCGCTCCAGAAAGACCCTATTCCAACGAAACCGCGCTCTCGCTCCGTTCCAGACGTAATGGTACTAAGCGCACAGCCCTTTTCGGGCTGTTTGCTAAGTGCCAACGTCTTCCA
>CAJUHN010000073.1 GCA_910585935.1 uncultured Lachnospiraceae bacterium
AACTGCTCATTAAGTGCCAACGTCTTCCAAGGGGCTTCTTTTGGAATGATGTCTTTCCACCGCTAGTTTGTAACACAGGCAAAGGTACAAAGCAAGATAGATGATTATGATAAGAAATTGTTAAGATATCATGTTTTTTTATTTCACAAAGATAAAAAAAGTTAAGATATCATGTTTTTTCAAATAGTATAAGGTGTTTCAAATTTTCTTAGAATAGTCAACAATCTAGCAAAGGGGTATTTAGGAAGAAGTCCCTTGGAAGATGTTAGCACTTGATGAGCAGTTCCGTTAGGAGCTGCGAATTTAGTGTCCATTACGTTTGGAACAGAGGGAAAGTGTGAATACTTCCTTGTCGTGTGAATCTGTGGTTTAAATGTTTTCTTTATATACTTTTTTAGATGTTTTACAATCTTAATTTTATTTTACGTTTATAGGGATATAGTATAGAGATTGATTATATTATGAAAATATGTAATATGATCTAAATGATATTTTAAAAGGAGAAAAAAATGAATATAATAGTAGCTGTCGATCAAAACTGGGGGATCGGAAAAAATGGGAATCTATTGGTGAAAATTCCATTAGACCAACAGTTTTTTCGAGAAATGACAAAAGGAAAAATAATTGTATTAGGAAGAAAAACACTTCTTACTTTTCCAAATGGTCTTCCTCTTATAGGAAGAACGAATATTATTTTAACAAGGGACAAAAGTTTTAGGATAAAAGGTGGAATTTGTGTTAACAGCATAGAAGAGGCATTAAAAGAACTAGAAAAATATCAGAAAGAAGATATTTTTATCGTAGGGGGTGAGAGTATTTACCGGCAGTTTCTTCCTTATTGTGATATAGCCCATATTACTAAAATTGATTATAGTTATCAGGCAGATGCTTATTTTCCGAATTTAGATGAAAATGAGGAATGGGAAATTGTAAGGGATAGTGAGGAACAGACTTATTTTGATTTGGAGTATGTATTTTTAGAATATAAAAGAAAACAGAAGGGAATATTGTACTAGGAAAAGTGCTTGACAATTAGATGTCTTTGGAAGATAATAGGAGAAGAATTTTGATTTCCACAACACAGAAAGTTGAAAATATAGATAGAAAGATAAGAAAAAATGTTTGAATCTGTGGTGAGTGGATGAAAAAATAGGATATTGCAATTTCACTGATTTTAGAGAGTGGATTAAGGGAAGGAAGTAGATAAAATGTTAGATATCAGAATTGAAAAAACAACAAATCCAAAACCGATACCGGACGAAAGCGATCCATTGGTATTTGGTACTATTTTTACAGATCATATGTTTGTAATGGATTATGATACAGAAAAAGGATGGTATGATCCAAGGGTGATTCCTTATCAACCTCTTTCCTTAGATCCTTCTGCTATGGTATTTCACTATGGGCAAGAGATGTTTGAAGGATTGAAGGCTTATAAAGCAGTAGATGGAAGAACTTTATTATTCCGCCCAAATAAAAATATTGAAAGAGCGAATAATACAAATAGAAGAATCTGTATTCCAACGATTCCAGAGGAGGATTTTCTGCAGGCGATTCAGACGATTGTCAAAGTAGATGAAGCATGGATTCCTCATAAAGAAGGAACATCTTTATATATCCGACCTTTTATTATTGCGACAGACCCTTATTTAGGAGTTCGTCCTTCTAATACTTATAAATTTATTATTATTTTATCACCGGTTGGCGCATATTATCCAGAAGGGCTTGATCCTGTAAAAATCTGGATTGAAGATGAATATGTGCGTGCTGTTCGAGGCGGTTTAGGAGAAGCAAAGACAGGCGCGAATTATGTGGCAAGTATGAAAGCTCAGGACAAGGCACACGAAGGCGGATATTCTCAAGTATTATGGTTAGACGGAGTAGAAAGAAAATATATTGAAGAAGTTGGTGCAATGAATATTTTCTTTAAAATTGATGGAACTATTGTAACTCCTAAGTTGAGCGGAAGCATTTTGCCGGGAGTCACAAGAGATTCTGTAATATGCCTTTGCAAACATTGGGGAATACCAGTAGAAGAAAAAAAGATTTCTATTGATGAAATCTATGAAGCATATCAAAAGGGAAAATTGGAAGAAGTGTTCGGTACAGGAACAGCCGCAGTCATCTCTCCTGTGAAGGAATTAAAATGGGACGAACATATTATGGAAATTAGCGGCGGAAAAATTGGAGAATTAAGCCAGAAATTTTATGATACTGTTACTGGAATACAATTAGGAAAAATAAAAGACGAATTAGGCTGGACTGTAGAAGTGAAATAGGAAAGTGAAACAAGGCAGATGTGATAGATAAATATTATATCTGCCTTGTTTTAAAATAAATTTCAAGATGTAATAGTTAGTGAGGTGGTTATCTTTTACTTTTTAGACAATGTTCCGCTCCGGCAAGGAAGTATTCCAGCGAAGCCGCGCTTTCGCTCTGTTCCAGACGTAACGGACCGGACACTAAATTCGCAAATCCCGCTTCTTGCGGGTTCGCTCATTAAGTGCCGACGTCTTCCAAAGGGCTTCTTATGGAATACTTCCTTGCCTTCGCTATGTTGTTGTTATTCTAAGCGTTCTAAAAAAATACAATTAATATAAAAGTGTGATAAGTTTAACCTCATCAAGGAAGTCCCCCGCTTCTAAGCCGCCAAGGCGAAAGCGGTGGGTTGGGACTTCCTTGTTTCCGTGGGAGTGCAGACTCCCACGGAAAAGCTGCGATAGCAGCTATGAGGTTATGAGCAAGTAGCGAAGCGGATTGCGAATATCCGATTTGACTCCCTCTAGTTTTTTATTGTATGTATAATGGGCTTAAAACCCTCACTTTCAGGTGAACCCTTTCGGTCAGCCTTATCCTATCAGTTCAAATATAGAAAAAAAATAACTTTTAGAAAGTAAATTTTAGGCTGATTTAGCAGCATATCAAACCTACTGACTTTAGTTGATAGTAGTTTAGTTTTATATGAAGCATGTATGCTACTTAAGCCTATATTTATAGAACAATTTTCTATTAGTGTATGATAGGAAAAAGAAAAATAAAGGTTATTATATGAAGCATATTTTTTATTAGAACTGCCAATAAACTAGCGTAAGCAAGGATATATTCCAAAAGAAGCCCCTTGGAAGACGTTGGCACTTAATGAGCAGTTTCGCAAGAAGCGAAGCTGCGAATTTAGTGTCCGCTACGTCTGGAACGGAGCGGGAGCGCGGCTTCGTTGGAATATATCCTTGCCTCCGCGGAAACTCACTCAAACCCCACCCAAAACATCTGCATGACAGAATAGAATAATAAGCAAAATGAAAATTTATAAAGAAATAGGAGAAAATAAAATGTCTGATGATAGTCAATGTACATTATGTCCAAGAATGTGCCAAGTGAAAAGAGAGAAGCAAGAATTGGGTTTTTGTCGTATGCCAAAGAAAATAACAGTTTCTAGAGCTGCTTTACATATGTGGGAAGAACCCTGTATTTCAGGAGAAGAAGGCTCAGGAGCTGTATTTTTTTCTGGATGTAATTTACAGTGTGTTTATTGTCAGAATAAAAAAATCGCGAGTGGAGAGGTTGGAATAGAAATTTCCATAGAAAAGCTGGCAGAAATTTTTTTAAATCTTCAAGAAAAACAGGCAAATAATATTAATTTAGTGACTCCTACCCATTTTATAAGACCAATAAAGAAAGCACTGTTATTAGCAAAGGAGAGAGGGCTTATACTTCCTGTTGTCTATAATACAAGTGGTTATGAATTAGTGGAGAGTTTAAAAGAATTAGACGGTTTGGTGGACATTTATCTACCAGATTTTAAATATTATGATAATGCCATTGCAAAAAAATACTCGAATGTAGAGGACTATTTTTTTTATGCGTCTTGTGCGGTGAAGGAAATGGTGAGGCAGACAAAAGAATTGGTATTAGATGAAAGAGGAATGATGAAAAAGGGAGTGATAGTGAGACATTTAGTACTTCCGGGATGTATCGAGGATTCTAAAAGGGTGATAAAGTATTTATATGAAACTTATGGAAATAGTATTATGTTCAGTATTATGAATCAATATACTCCGTTAGAATATGTAAAAGATATTCCAGAACTCAATAGGAAACTCACAGAAGAAGAGTATGAGGAATTAGTGAATTTTGCGATAGATTTAGGGGTGGAAAATGGGTATATACAGGAAGGAGAAACAGCACAGGAGAGTTTTATTCCAGCCTTTGATTATGAAGGAATAATATAACAGCTCTGAGGGCAAACTAGGGAGGATAGAAAATATTAGGAGGTTTTTATATGTTAGGTCTTTTCATAGCGCTGCTCTCAGGTGCTTTAATGAGCATACAAGGGGTTTTTAATACAGAAGTCACTAAAAATACAAGCATATGGGTTTCTAATAGCTGGGTACAATTTAGTGCATTTTTAGTCTGTATTATTGGCTGGTTTGTGACAGGAAGAAATAGTTTTTCTGGTCTATGGCAGACACAGCCTAAATATATGTTATTGGGAGGTGTGATAGGAGCGTTTATCACTTTAACTGTGATAAAGAGTATGGGGAGTTTAGGACCAGCTAGAGCAGTTATGCTTATTGTGATATCACAATTAATTGTGGCATATCTGATTGAAATATTCGGATTGTTTGGTACAGAAAAAGTAGCATTTGAATGGAGAAAATTGATTGGAATGGCAGTTTCTATCATTGGAATTATTATTTTTAAATGGAAATAGGTATTGTATTTCTGCTTATTATTCGGTAAAATAGTTATATTAGCGTGGAGAGGGCTTCTTTTTAGGAGGAGAAGCTTATGCTGAAAAAAAAGATGCAAAACAGACAAAAACAAATGGTTTCCTATTTATTATGTGCGTGTTTATTTGTAGGAGCGGGAATTTTCTATTGTGCTGGTTTGACAGAGCAAAAGGAAGTTGTGTTAGTAGAGCAGGAACAAGATACGAGTTTAGAAGAGCAGACAGCGCAGATAAAAGAAACGGAGAAGGAGATTTTAGTGCATGTGTGCGGTGCGGTAAAAAATCCGGGTGTCTATAAGATTAAAGAAGGAAGCAGAATCTGTGATATCATTGCTTTAGCGGGAGGGGGAACATCAGATAGTGCTGTGGATACTTTAAATCTAGCACGTGTTTTAAAGGATGAAGAAAGAATTTTTGTTCCAACTATACAGGAAGCGGAAACGATAGAGGTTTTAGAGAAAAAGGGTAGTCAAAAGATTAATCTAAATACTGCTACAAAAGAACAGTTGATGACTCTTTCTGGAATAGGAGAAGCAAAAGCAGAGGACATTATTGCCTATCGAGCGGAAAATGGGGATTTTCAGACAATAGAGGATATTATGAAGATTTCTGGAATCAAGGAGGCTGCATTTCAAAAGATAAAGGATAAAATAATGGTGAAGGAAGAATAACAGGAGGTCAGAAATGGCGAGAAAGGTTTTAGTGGTAGATGATGAGAAGCTGATTGTAAAAGGAATACGATTTAGTTTAGAGCAGGATAGTATGGAAGTAGATTGTGCTTATGATGGAGAGGAAGCATTAGAATATGCTAAAAAAACGGAATATGATGTGGTGCTTTTAGATATTATGTTGCCTAAGTTAAATGGATTTGAAGTCTGTCAGCGAATACGCGAATTTTCCAATATGCCTATTATTATGTTAACTGCAAAAACAGAAGATATGGATAAGATTTTGGGATTGGAATATGGAGCAGATGATTATATTGCTAAGCCATTTAATATCTTAGAAGTAAAGGCGAGAATTAAAGCGATTATGCGAAGAAGTAAAAGAACAGAAAAAGAAAAAGATAAAAAGAAGGAAATTATATCGGGGGATTTAAAGATTGATACAGAGGGAAGAAGAGTGTATATTCAGGAAAAGGAAATTAATTTGACTGCGAAGGAATTTGACCTTTTAGAGCTTCTGATGGTGAATCCTAATAAGGTATACAGCAGAGAAAGTTTATTAGAGCTTGTATGGGGAAAGGATTATCCGGGAGATGTTAGAACCGTGGACGTGCATATCCGGAGGCTGAGAGAGAAAATAGAAACGAATCCGAGTGAACCTACATATGTTCACACAAAATGGGGAGTGGGGTATTATTTTGAAAATTAAATTAAATACAAAGTTTTTCAAAAGTATGCGCTTCTGTTTGTTTTTGAGTTTACTTCTATTAGGAACAATACCTATTTTAATCTTTAAATTTTCTTTTTTTTCTACTTATGAAGAAAGAAGGATTAATAACTTAATTAGCGAATTACAAAATCAGTGTAATATTTTGGGAAGGCAGCTCACCACAGGAAATTATATGTCGGATCAATCCAGTGAAAAGTTAAATAATGCGATTGTTCAATTAGCTAATATTTATAACGGAAGAATTATTATTGTCAATGAAAATTTAAAAATTATAAAAGATACTTATGCGCTGAAAGAGAAAAAGACACTGATTTCAGAGAAAGTAATAAAATGTTTTAATGGAGAAAGACAGTCTTATTATGATAAAGACAGTCAGTTTATAGAAGTGACCATTCCTATCAGCGATACCAATACAAAAAAGATTCTTGGTGTGATGACAGCGAGTATTCCTACTACAAATATATTATATGAAATAGAAGATATCAACGGGAAAGCTAGAATATTGATCATTACATTGATTGTTTTTGTGATCACAGCCGCATATTTTTTGGCTGGTATCTTTGTAAAGCCTTTGAAGAAAATCACATCTTCTTTTGAAAAAGTGAGTGAGGGATATTTGCAAGAGGATATTTCCATCGGAGGGTATAGTGAAATTGAGCAGATATCGGAAGCTTTTCATAAGATGTTAGGGAAGATACAAGCGTTAGATGCTTCTAGACAGGAATTTGTATCAAATGTATCTCATGAATTAAAAACACCGATTACTTCTATGAAAGTATTAGCGGATTCCCTTTTGAGCCAAGAAAATGTGCCAAATGAGTTATATAAAGAATTTATGGTAGATATTGCAGAGGAAATAGACAGAGAGAGTAAAATTATCAGTGATTTATTATCTTTAGTAAAATTAGAGAAATCATCAGCAGATTTGAATATTACATCTGTTAATATCAATGAGCTTTTAGAATTGATTTTGAAGAGATTGCGCCCTATTGCAGCGAAGCGCAATATTGAATTAGTGTTAGAGAGTTTTCGACCTGTTACAGCAGAAGTAGATGAGGTGAAACTGACCCTTGCTTTGTCTAATTTGGTGGAAAATGCAATAAAATATAATAAAGATGATGGGTGGGTACGAGTATTTTTAAATGCAGATCACAAATATTTTTATGTGAAAGTTTCTGATTCTGGAATCGGAATACCAGAAAATGTGAAGGATTTAGTATTTGACCGATTTTACCGGGTGGACAAAGCTAGATCAAGAGAAACAGGAGGAACAGGATTGGGATTAGCGATTACAAAAAGTATTGTAATTATGCATGATGGAGCGATAAAATTATATAGTAAAGAAAATGAAGGAACTACCTTTACTGTTAGGATTCCGCTCACTTATATCACATAAATACAATATGATTTTATGTGGAGGGAAAATATTTGATAAAAAAATTACAGCAAATTGTCGTTGGTATAATCCTTTTATTGTTTTTAAGCGGCTGTCAGAATGAAGAGGTCGGTGAACAGACATTAGAAACTAATTATCGGCTGTATTATGTGAATAAATCTTATACAAAAGTAGTATCTGTGCCATATCAGGTAGAAACAGATTTAAAAATACAGGATAAAAAAGAGCTGAGAGAAAAAATGTTAGAGGAATTTTTGGAGGCTTTACAGACAGATCCAGATAATCCTGATTATCGCAAGCCGATACCAACGGATGTAAAAGTATTAGAATCGCGCGTGATGGAAGGAAAGCTATCTATCACCTTTAATGAAAATTATTTTTCTATGGAAAGGTTAGCAGAGATTTTGAATCGAGCAGCTATTGTGCGGACATTGACACAAGTAGAAGGGATAGAATCGATAGCATTTCAAGTGAATGACCAGACATTATTAGATTCTTTGGGACAGACAGTAGGGTTTATGAAGGCTTCTGATTTTATTGATGATTTAGGTGGTGATATCAATGATTATCATAGAACTACATTAAACTTATATTTTGCAAATCAGACAGGCGATAAATTGGTGTTAGAGTCAAGAGAATTAGTATATAGTAATACTATTTCGATAGAACGATTAGTGATGGAACAGTTGATCAGTGGACCAACTTCAGAAGGGTTGCAGCCTGTTCTGCCATCAGATATGAAATTAATTAGTATTTCTACAAAAGATGGGATTTGTTATGTGAATCTGGATAATACATTTTTAACTGGAACAGTGAATACGATAGAAGCGATTCCTATTTATGCGATTGTGGATTCCTTAGCAGAACTTCCTAATGTGAATAAAGTACAGATTTTGATTAATGGAGAAACAAATAAGAAATATCGAGAAGCAATTTCTTTGGATACTTTTTTTGAGAGAAATTTAGATTTGATTGAGTAAATAGATGATTGTGAAGGTTAAAGAAGGACGCTTCGGCAAGGAAGTATTCCAGCGAAGCCGCGCTTTCGCTCCGTTCCAGACGTAGCGGTACTAAATTCGTTGAACCCAGAGGGTTCACTCATTAAGTGCCGACGTCTTCCAAGGGGCTTCTTATGGAATACCTCCTTGCCTCCGCTGCTGGCTGTTCTACTTTTTGAAAAGTGAAGCTTGCGATAAATTAGGAAAGTTTAAGTGAGGGGATAGGTAAAAGGAATTGTCGGAAAAATTAGTATGGATTTGGATTTTAGAGTTTCGCAATTACTTAGTTTTTTTATGGTAGAAAGGATTTTGAAAATGATTGATAAGGTATATGTTCCACCTGTTAAGATACAGGGAATAAAAACAAAATTAGTGCCATTTATTTCAAAAGGAATTGATATAGAGGAAGATGCTATTTGGTTTGAACCATTTATGGGGTCAGGGGTGGTAGGTTTAAATTTAGCACCAAAACATGCTGTTTTCGCAGATACAAACCCACATGTAATTAGGTTATATAATCAGATTAAGCATGGAAAAATTAGTTCTTATATGGTACGTGAGTATTTTGAAAGAGAAGGTAAATTTTTAGAAGAAAAAGATGAAAAACATTATTATTATATACGAGATAGATTTAATGAAAAACATGATCCGTTAGATTTTTTATTTTTAAATAGAAGCTGTTTTAATGGAATGATTAGATTTAATAGAGATTATAAATTTAATATTCCTTATTGTCATAAGTCAGAACGATTTGCTAAAGCATACATTACAAAAATTGTAAATCAAGTAAAACATTTGGAAGAAATATTTCCAGAAAAAGAATGGGAATTTAAATGTCAATCTTTTGAAGAAACTATAAAAGAAGTGGGAGTAAATGATTTTATATATTGTGACCCACCATATATTGGAAGACATGTGGATTATTATGATAGTTGGAATGAAGAATGTGAAATCAGATTAAGAGATGCATTAATTGCTTCTGGAGCAAAATTTATGATGTCTACATGGAAAGAGAATAAATACCGTAAAAATGAATACATAAAATCTATATGGGGAATGTGTTATAAAATGAATCAGGAACATTTCTATTTTGTGGGGGCAAGTGAAAAAAATAGAAATTCTATGATGGAAGCTTTATTAACTAACTATGATCCAATTGCAAAAGGTAGCAAGATAAAGTGAACATTAAAATATAGAAAATAAATGTTATATGAGGAGGGGATATTATAAAAAGACCACTTATTTGGATAGTAATGGCTTTTGTACTTGGAGAGGTATGGGCGACAAAAGAGTGGCTTGTTATATTTGTTTTTAGTTTTATCAGTATTTTTAATTTTTTCCAATATATTATAAAAAGAGAAAAAGGTGCAGATCAAATAAAAATAGCTGTGATTTTGTGCATTTTTTTTATAATGGGAATGAAGAGAATGGAAAAGGAGGGAGAAAAAGATATTTATTTTTCTCTCACACAGACAAAAGCAGAAGTTTTAGTGGAAGGAACGATAGATATAATAGAAAAGACATCTTATGGGAAGCGGGTTTATTTAATAGACTGTCATGTTTTTTCAGAAGAAATAGAGGATAAAGAAAAGAAGAGTCCTGTGATATTGTTACATGTGGAAACAGATTTTTCTGGGAAAGCGGGGAATCGCATGTCAGTGAAGGGAGAACTACAAGCATTTTCTCCTCCGCGCAATCTGGGAGAATTTGATGCATGGGCTTATTATAAAGCAATGGGGATTGACTATAAAATAAAGGTTTCTTCTTTTGAAATTATAGATAACTCTTATCATTATCTCAAACAATTTCTAATAGATGGGAAAGAACATCTATCTCAAATATTTTTTCAAATTTGTTCACAAAAAGACTATGGAATTTTTCAGGCGATTCTTTTAGGAGAAAAACAGGAGTTGGATAGTATGATAAAACAACTTTATCAAGAAAATGGAATTTCTCATATTTTGGCGATTTCGGGACTGCATATTTCTTTAATCGGAATGGGGATTTATCGATTTTTAAGAAAAGGAATGGGATTTTTTAAAGCTGGAATAATGAGTGCCTTTTTTATGGCGGGATATGTCATAATGACAGGAGGAGGGGTTTCGTCACTGAGAGCTTATGCGATGTTTGTGATTCTCTTGCTTTCTTATATTCTTGGTCGTACTTATGATATGCTATCTGCTGCTTCTCTTATAGCAGGAATTTTATTATGGAAGAGTCCTTTTTTACTCTATCATTCTGGATTTTTGTTATCTTTTGGTGCAGTAGTAGGAATAGAGGAAGCTAAGATTTTAAAACGATATTTACATTGCAATAGTAAATTAGAGGAAGCGTTTGTTTCTAGTTTTACGGTTTTTCTTATCACACTTCCTATTCTCTGTTATTATTATTTTGAAATCGCTCCTTATTCTATCGTTTTAAATCTCTTTATTATTCCTTGTATGACATGGATTGTAATTTCGGGATTGATGGGAATGATAGGTGGGCTGCTTTCTCTTTCTTTGGGGAAATTTTTAATAGGAATGGGACATTTTCTTTTAGTCTTTTATGAACAGGTTTGTCGATGGGTGCAGAAACTTCCCAAGGCGAGCCTATTAATAGGAAGACCTTCTATGTTTCAGATTGCTGTCTATTATCTTTGCTTTATTATAATAGGATATCTTGTTTTTTATCAGAATAAAATAGAAAAAGAGAAAGAAATTTGCAAAAAAGAGAGGCATAAGCGTATGGTTTATGTTATAATAATAACTATTATGCTCATAGCAAGTTTATCTTTCAAGGAAAGAGGAAAACTTCAGATCGTTTTTTTAGATGTTTCTCAAGGAGATGGAATTTATATAGAAACTCCTTCTAAGACGACTTATTTTATAGATGGAGGAAGTGCGGATATTCAAAATTTAGCAAAAAATCGGATCATTCCTTTTTTAAAAGCGAAACAAATAGAAAAATTAGATTATGTGATCATTACACATACCGATCAGGATCATATAGCAGGAATGATGGATATATTAGAAGAAAAGAGCATACAAATAAAAACTTTGTTATTGCCACAAACGAATTTAAAAGAGGAATCTTATCAAAATCTTGTATCATTAGCAGAAGGAAATCAAATAAAAATCATGTATTTAAAAAGAGGAGATAAGATCATAGATGGAGAAGTGAAAATAGAATGTCTGCACCCAAGAGAAGATTTTATTGCTAAAGATAAAAATGAATATTCTACGGTATTAGGTATGACATATCGGGAATTTTCTGCTCTTTTCACAGGGGATTTAGAAAATGAGGGGGAAATTGCTTTACTAGAACATGGACTCTCTTCTTATGATGTTCTAAAAGTAGCACATCATGGTTCTAAAAATGCGACAACAGAAAAGTTATTAGAAAAAGTGAAGCCAGATATCGCAGTGATATCTTGTGGGATAGAAAATAGATATGGACATCCTCATAGAGAAGTATTAGATAGATTAGAAGGAATTAGGATTTATCAAACAAAGGAAGCAGGTGCAATTACAATAAAGACAGATGGAAACCAGATAGAAATAACGACTCATCTGACACAATAAAAAATGGAGGTGTATTATGGGAAAATCTTTATTTATAGCTGAAAAACCAAGCGTAGCGCAAGAATTTATCAAAGCTTTAAAATTAAATGGAACACGCAAAGATGGTTATATGGAAGCAGGAAATACCGTTGTGACTTGGTGTGTAGGACATTTAGTGACAATGAGTTATCCAGAAGTTTATGATAATAGTCTGAAAAAATGGAGTTTTGATACGCTTCCTTTTTTGCCAAAAGAATGGAAATATGAGGTGATTCCTGCTGTCAAAAAACAATTTGAAATCGTGAGCGGTCTATTAAATCGAGAGGATATTGATACCATTTATGTCTGTACTGACTCTGGAAGGGAAGGAGAATATATTTATCGGTTGGTAGAGCAGATGTCAGGAGTAAAAAATAAACAGAGAAAGAGAGTTTGGATTGATTCTCAGACAGAAGAAGAAATCCGAAAAGGGAT
Source organism: uncultured Lachnospiraceae bacterium (assembly GCA_910585935.1). Taxonomy (GTDB): domain Bacteria; phylum Bacillota; class Clostridia; order Lachnospirales; family Lachnospiraceae; genus MGBC136627. The sequence goes on from CAJUHN010000073.1 coordinate 12,535, forward strand.
TAAAAATGCAAAAGATTTATCCGATTATGATAATCTCTCAGAATCTGCATATTTGAGAGCGAAAGAGGATTATCTGATGGGAATTAATTTTTCAAGAGCATTGACCTTGAAATATGGATATTCTATTTCCAATTATTTAAAAACAGATAGAGCTGTAATTTCCGTCGGAAGAGTGATGACTTGTGTATTAGGTATGGTAGTGAAACGAGAAAGAGAAATCCGCTCTTTTGTGAAAACCCCATTTTATCGAGTACTGGCACAAGTGGCATTAGGAGAGGAAAAAGGAGTCTTTGAAGCAGAATGGAGGGCTTTAGAAGGGTCTAAATATTTCAAAAGTCCTATTTTGTATAAAGAAAATGGATTTAAAAAGAAAGAAGATGCAGAAAAACTAATTCATGAATTATCAGAAGAAAAACCGATTCTGACAGAAGTATTTTCTGTGGAGAGAAAGAAGGAAAATAAAAATGCGCCGCTTCTTTACAATCTCGCAGAACTACAAAATGAATGTTCTAAGCTATTCAAAATCAGCCCAGATCAAACCCTTAACATTGTACAGGAATTATATGAAAAAAAATTAGTCACTTATCCTAGAACAGATGCGAGAGTTTTATCCACAGCCGTAGCGAAAGAAATTCAAAAAAACATAAAAGGGCTTCTTTCTTATCCAAATGGAGCAGTTTTTGCAAAAGAGATTTTAGATAAAGAAAGTCAAAAGGGAATAGAGAAAACTAGATATGTCAATGATAAACAGATTACAGACCATTATGCCATTATTCCAACAGGTCAAGGTTTGAATGTTCTTTCTAGTTTAAATGGGAATAGTGTTTGTGTATATGAAACTATTGTGCGCCGTTTTTTGAGTATTTTTTATCCACCTGCAGTATATCAAAAAATCACTGTGATCACAAAGACAAAGAACGAGGCTTTTTATGCTAGTTTTAAAGTTTTGCTAGAAGAGGGATATTTAAAGGTGGCAGGGAAATCTTCTGTTTCTGTATCCAAAAAAGAAGAAAAAGATAATGTAGAAGATGTAAAATGTGATTCTAAGATGTTAGAGGCGTTAGGAAAGTTAAAAAAGGGAATGATATTACAAATTAATGAATTAAATATCAAAGAAGGAGAAACATCTCCCCCTAAAAGATATAATTCTGGATCTATGATACTAGCAATGGAAAATGCAGGGCAGTTGATTGAAGATGAGGAGCTTCGGGCACAGATAAAGGGAAGCGGAATAGGAACAAGTGCGACAAGAGCTGAAATTTTAAAGAAACTGCTACATAACGGTTATATGGAATTAAATAAAAAAACACAGATAATCACCCCTTCTTTATTGGGAGAAATGATTTATGAAGTAGTTAATGCGTCCATAAAACAGTTATTGAATCCAGAATTGACCGCTAGTTGGGAGAAAGGTCTTACTTATGTGGCAGAAGGAAATATTACTTCAGAGGAATATATGGAAAAATTAGAGCGTTTTGTAAAGAGCAGAACGCAGAGCGTAGCAGGACTCAATAACCAGTGTGTTTTAAGAGCTTGTTTTGAAAAGGCAGCAGAGAGTTATAAAGAAAAAAATGAAAAGAAAAAAAAGGAAAAAGAAAATTTATAATCAAAGGTTCGCTCCAGAAAGACACTATTCCAGCGAAGCCGCGCTCTCGCTCCGTTCCAGACGTAGTGGACACTAAATTCGCGGTTTCGCTTCTTGCGAAACTGCTCATTAAGCGCCAACGTCTTCCAAGGGGCTTCTTTTGGAATAGTGTCTTTCTTCCGCTAGTTTGTAGTATAGGCTAGTTTGCGAATCTATATTCCAATTTTATTATTAATAAGAAGTAATAGTAGTAATTTGCTACTTTACAAAAATAGAAAACTAAAATTTTTCTTTTTTTCAGGAAGTATACAATTTGGTTAACTTAAGAGTTTTTGTATTCTAAAGTTGTAAATTGTAACAGTAAGAGCCAATTTTATGATACTAATTTCCAAGATATGCTCATGTATTATGTTTAAGTTGACCACATTGGGCGATATGAGCAATTTTTCCGGAGTAGCCAATAAACTAGCGGAGGCAAAGACCTATTCCAAAAGAAGCCCCTTGGAAGACGTTGGTACTTAATAAGCAGTTCCGCAG
>CAJUHN010000074.1 GCA_910585935.1 uncultured Lachnospiraceae bacterium
ATATCACATCATGTTCAAATACATTAGTGGAAACATCCCCCATGCAAAACTCCTTATCACCCACAAATCGATGACATGGATATATATATCCATCAATATCTATAGATATTGCTTTAAAACCTGCTGCACAATAAACATTTCTCTTCTTTCCTTCATGAATTTCTCTTAAAATACTATATAGATTATGTCTTGCAATACACTCTTTATATTTATGCTCTAATAATAATTTTTCAAACTCTTCGCAATATAAAAAATAATTTTCGATTATTTTTTCAAAATCATTTTCCTTTAACATATTATTTGCTGGTGCCAAATGTACATATGCAAATCCTTCCTCCAACAAATGTGTAACATTTTCACTAACATTCAAACCAGCAGGTGTAATTGTACCCCTTGCTCCTACAACCATCTTATCTTGTAAGGCTTTTGCACCTTCAAGTATTCTAGAATACGCACCTCTTCTATGAATATCAAACCGATTTGCATTAGTTACACTTTCTATTCCATCTATACTAACCTGCACTAAAAAATTATTTTCTCTTAAAAACTGTACTATTTCATCGTCCGTAATTGTTCCATTAGTTGTTATGCTATAATGAGTTTTTTTATTATATAATATATCTTTTTCTTTACAATACCCCACCGAACGCTTTATTACTTCAAAATTTATTAAAGGTTCTCCTCCAAAAAAAAGAATTACAATATCTTTTGTGTTTCTAGAATGTTCATACAAAAAGTCTATAGCTCTTTTTGCAACTTCAAAACTCATTATACCTATATTTTTATATTCTCCGCCATCTCCAAAACAGTACTCACATCTTAAATTACATTTCTGTGTTACTAATAATGTCATGTCACATATATCTAATTTTTCTATCTCTATTTTTCGTATTCTATCTCCTCTTTCATAAATCAGTTTCATTTCTTCTAATTTATCAATCATTTCCTGTATATCTACTTTTATATCATACCTATTAACTCTTTTCCACATTTCTTCTTCAGTCGCTGGCTTATTTAATAGCACATCCTTGATTAAGAAATTTATCTTAAAAATTTTATTTGTTTCAGCAATATATACATAATTTTCTTTTTCGTTTTCTAATAACATATACGTATTATATATGATCATATTTTCCCCTCTATTTTCTCTATAGCATCATCAATAACTTTCTTATCAAAATAACTGAATATTTTACTACATGCATCACACATATCTACATATTGGCAATTGTCAACCAAACCAGGATTCATATCTCTAATAGTATTAATCAACACTTGTAAACCATTTTTCTTAATATAATTAGTATATATATTATTTTTAGCATTTACCAAAATTGTTTCAAATGAATCCACATAAACATTTCCCACACTTCTTATACTACTCATTACACAAGCACTTCCACATGGATATACTGTACCATTGGGTTCAATAAGTAACATATTGCTTTCATTGCATTTTCCTCTAATTGTATCACTCAAATAGAACGATTGTTTGAATTAAAATTCCTACATTATCATCACATTGTAATATTTTAATTCCCATCAATGCGATAAACAGAGTAATGAAAGAAAGAAAATAGCATCTTATGGGAGTATCCGCATGATACCCACCTGCATATTTTCTTAATGCACTAAAGCAAAATAAAAAAAATATACTTTGCCATACTATACCCAACAGATACCCCGCCATTATTGTAACTATGGTGCTTATAGATATAACTATACTTCTTCTAATACCATAATTTATGATTTCCTCTCGCTCTTCTTCTGACAGTTGCTCAATCTGAATACTCATCTTTAAAACTTCCTTAATTTTTTTACCGCCTTAGGTATCTCTGGTTGATAATTAATAAATGGACATGTTGTATTTGCTTCAGAAATCGCTGCCCTGATTGCAATTTTCTCAATTATCTTTTTTAATCTGTTATGCTTTTTCATTTTGTATCCCTCACTTGTATAATGATTCATTTGTTTTTTTGATAATATCATATTTTCATATCTTAATTTTCCAAATGGCGAAATTCATATATATTAGGGCGAAATTTGTACAAAAAAAGCCTCTCCATTGAAATAGGTCTGGTAAACCTAAACGATGTGAGGCAATAATATGTAAGTGTCTGTTAAATTTTCTATTTCTACAATAAAGCATATAATATAATTTTTACATCAAAAATATTATCTTTGTCTGATATCTGCATATCCCCCTTGTAAGTATCAACCACGTTCTTGACATTTTGCAATCCGATTCCATGAATCCGCTTCTCTTTCTTTGTGGTAATATAAATTTCTCCTTTTCTTTTTATTGCATTATCATAACTATTTCTGACACGAATAAAAAGCATACCCCGTTCATAATTTAAAAATAGTTCCAACCATCTTTCCTTTGACTGCTCAGCTGACTCTATCGCATTCTCCAATAGATTCCCGACAATGACATTTAAATCAAAGGAACGAATTGCCAATTCCTTTGGGATATTTATCTCGTAATTAACATGATTAAGAACTGTCTTTGCTCTGTTCAGCATATAATTCATCAGACTGTCTACTTCCTGATTTCCACTGCTGATATACTCATGTGGATTTTCAAGATATGCCTGCATATCACAAATATAGTCCATTACTTTATCATCATTTTGATGCCTCGCTAAAATCATTAATTCATTTAAATGGTGCTTCATATCATGCTTTAGTGTTCTTACTTTTTCTTCCGTTTGTGTCATAATATTTAATTGATTGGCATAGCTAGCAATCTGTCGTTCAAATAATGCTCTTTCCTCTAACTTTAAATAAGCATCAACTAAAACACCATATAAATAAAATATTAATAGATTAATAAGCAAAATCCCAACACTTACAGAAATTAGTATCATTCTGCTATTCAGGTTGTTCATAACCAATATTAGTAAAATCATTATACTAATAGCAGGGATAGCAATTAATATGTTTCCGTGAAATGGTATAAAATCCTTACTTTTATTCTTCACCAAAAATCTCTCTACAACAAATTCACAAATAAGTATTAAAAAAGTAGTAATGTATACTGTCATTCCATTTGCTTCTTCACCTACCATGTAATTACCAAAGGAATATACTGCTATAATGTCACAAAACATATTGATTCCATATATCAAAAGAGTAACCAATACTTTTTTCTTCTCTACCCCCACATATAATCGTGTAATAAAATAAATCAATAATAAATTAGTTATGATGTTTAATACGGGAAAGTGAAAAAACGAATGAACTAATACTGTCAGTGAAAAGAAAACAAAATAACATATCCTCTCCTTTCCCTTTTCTTCAATATTTATTTCAAAAAATATTGACATGAATCTTTTGAGAATGAATGTTCTAAATAAGTTAGTGCTTAAAACCGTAATCATTTCTGCCACATTATTTTTCCTCCCATTTATATTTCATAATCTGTTCCCTTACTAATTTTCGATATGGAATACTAATACTCAATAAATTATCTCCCTGCATTCTGATTGCTTCATAGGAACACTCTACCATATAATCTAAATTTATAATATAAGACTGATGAATCATGATAAAATTATGTGGTAATTCTGAAGCTATTTCTTTCAGTTTTCCATTAAACTGTCTTTCGCCCTCTCTTGTAACAATATTAATCTTCTTATTCTGGCTATAGAAAAATATAATTTCTCGAAAAGAAATCTTGTAAAAATAACCTTTCGAATAATACTCAAATTTTTGATTTTTCAATTCGTAAAAATGAATGCTCTTTAAAAATACATTTTCTACAGTTTCTGTCTTTAATGGTTTAATTAAAAAGCCTATCGGTTGCACCTCAAAAAGCCGCATTGCATAACTGCTTTTAGATGAAATATATATGATAATTAATTCTAAATTTTTCATTTTCTCTCGTATAAAATTACCTACCTGAATTCCGTCTGTGGTAATTAAGTCTATGTCCAAAAACAGCATATCTAAAGTATTTTCCCTTTTTAAAAAATCACAAAGACTTTCTCCGGAAAACCATACACTTGTTTCTAGCCCTACCCCATGCTTTTTTCCCAATTTATAAATCATATCTTCCAGTTCTGCACAGACTTCTTTTCCATCATCACATATCCCTATATGAAACACATCATATCCTCCCCCAATTTTTGTTTTATACTCAAACTTCGCACTTGAATAAGTGTTTATGCACCTTGAACATTCAATAATTACTGGCATTAAAATAGCATGAAACCATCTGGTTTGGTATAATTGAGTTGTTCAAAACAATTAAAACACCACAGGCTCATGCCTCAAGTAGATATGGGGATTGCTCCCCATACCCCTCATTAGAACCGTACATGCACTATTAACGCATACGACTCAACCCAATATTCTTTCATTGCAAGGTGTGCCCCTTCCCTCCACCGTTATTAACGGTTTCTTTGGTACTATGAGCACTTCAGACTTCCTATTATCCATTTAATTTCCTCTCTTGTTCCCTTAATTGTACATCATACCCTATGCCAGGGGGATAATAAGACCCCAACTGTTCTGTATTATATATTTCTCATCAACCTCTCCAAGCTCTCGGACTGGGGGATGCCCCTGTCCCTCACCATAGCGGTTACAGAGATGTTGTCTGCTACGAACGCAAACGCATCGACCATTTCCGACCTCATACTAATTTGCAAGCTCTATCACTTCACTTTCGTTTCGGCTCTGTTGCCTCTGTCCTATGCTTAAATCTGATGTTGCCACTTCGACTCCAAGGACTTGGTACGGGCGGTTGATTAAACCTTTCCCGACAGGATTTTCCTGCTATATAATCAGCTATGCTGATTTCTCAGCTCGCACTATGAATAAAAGTATAACACAAAACAACCAAAATGATAAACAAATTTCTAAATCTATCCGAAGATTTTTTACTATTTTTTACTAGATTTCATGTTTCATCTGTATTAAAAACGGCTAATGCGTATAAAAAGAAGGGAACTCCTGCAGTGGAAATCTTTCAGTACCTGTTTCTTTTGATTTTTTCAAACAGAGGCATATAAGAACCTTATTTCATGAAGAAATACTCTGGCTTTTGCCAAGGATACTGTATACCGCTTTATGAAAATGGTCCAGATCAACTGGATCCGTTTTACAACCATTCTTGCAGGCAGAATCATCAGAGAGGCAATCCTTCCGCTGGATTCACAAGACCGCGCCAACGTATTGATCATCGATAATTCTATGTTTGAACGCAACCGTTCAAAAAAAACGGAACTTCTTGCAAAAGTATATGACCATGCCAGACACACTTATAAATTTAGTTTCCGTATGCTCACGCTTGGATGGTCTGACGGAAGTACTTTCCTTCCGATTAACAGTGTGCTTCTTCCACCTGAAAATAAGAAAAACTGGATCAATCAAGCAGAGCCTGTCGAAAAAAGAACCGTTGGTTATAAACGGCGTGCACTTTCTATGCAGAAAGGAACACATGCCATGCTGGAACTCCTGTCATCTGCTAAAAAAGCAGCCATTCCTGCAAAATATGTCCTTTTTGACAGCTGGTTTTCCTCTCCAAGCGCCCTACATTCCGTTAAGGAAACTGGGTATGATGTCATCGGAATGATAAAGAAAACCCCGAAAATGTTCTTCCGTTATAATGGGGAAGTCTAATGCTGGAACATAGACTGGATGTCCCTGCTCACACTCTCTCCCACAAGCAGACCACCATCTGCCTATTCTACCTCGCCCCTTTGTCATTTTGCCTTGCCTGATGCACCCTGCCTGCTTCTCTTTCTTTTATAGCCCTCTCTTTTTGCCTAAGCCTGTCTCTGACGCTCTTAGTATCCACCACTTTTTCTCCATAAGTTTTCTCGTACTCCGCACAAGCTGCTTCATAATTCTGATTCTCTCTTTTTGCCACATCAAGTTCCTTATAGAATGCCTGCATAGAATCAAAATGATGTTCTTTCACAATAGAAGAAAGCCTCTTTTTCATATTGAAAATCTGATTATCAAAGCTGTCGATCTCCTGCTGTAACTCCCTGCGCCTGCCGCCTTTGAAGATGCCCGTACATTCAGACAATTCTTTTTTCAGCATATCCCTCTGTTTTTCACGCCCGAATATTGCCTTGTTCTGGTCTTTCAGCCTGCCCTCAATCTCTTTCAGCCGGGGATATTTACTTGCCAGTACGGACGGTTTTGGCTGCGGCGGTCTTTCTGCTGGCTGCTCTTTTTCAACCAGAACAGGTTTTCGCTCCGCCTTTACCTGTTTAATAATGCTTTCTTTCTCTTTGGAAGCAGTCATTGAATATTCTGTATTCTTTTTCATATCGAGTTTTCGATGCGGATCTATGGGAAATGGTATCTCCTTTCTTTCCGGCTGAAATCCTGGATCATCTCCTGCATGGATACGGCTGTCCGTTTCTTTTGATGTTTCCTTTATGGCACTGACACCATTTCCGATCACTTTCTCCACTATATCAATCACCTTCTGCATGGCTTTCATAATCAGGAGTTCTAACAACAAAATCGCTGCCCTGACAATCTCCCCGAACAGCTCCGGCCTTTGTCCGTTCTGCTCCACGGATTCTTTTACTTTATCCGTTATCTCCGTCTTTTTAAGCTCCACAATCTCCGCTTCTGATACGCCGCTTACAATCGCACGGTCAACGGTTCTGTTCCACTCCATGCGTATTTCATTGTCCGATTTGATTTCCTCCGCTTTCGGATTATTTTTGCCAACCTTCTTTGTCGCAAGGTACGGACCGTTTTTATCAAAAATACTTAACCTGTCCCTATCATCAAGCACCATCTGGTTGATTAAATCCGTATAAAACACTTTTACCCCATCTAAAAAAGATTCTTGCTTAAAGCGTTCATCTTTGACAGTGAAAATTTTGCGTTCATACACCTCACCTTTTTTAATGATTTTACAGCCTTGACGGATATTCCCATCTCCGTCAAGAATCTCTTTCTTTGTCCTCACATGACGCCCCTGCTCATTGTAGAACATATTCCGAGTGGCAATTTTCTCTGTCGGCTGTTCCAGCCGCTTTCTCTCCGCAAATACCATATGGATATGCAGATTCGTTTTACGTTTATTGTGGTGGAGCGCAGCAAAGCACTCCACGCCGTACTTTTCCTTAAATTCGTCTGCCATCTTTTTCAAAAGATAGTCATGCTCATAGTTGATAAAACTCTCCGGAAGTGCAATCATCAGCTCCCTTGCCTCAATGCACTTCCCATTCGTGCCGCTTTTTTCAAATTCCTCCTGATTACATTTGGCAAGCTCCCGCCAGAATGCCCTGTCCGGCTCCGTTGTATAGACTTCATAGAGATGCTCCTGCTTGGCGTGGCTTGAAATATAAGTGATGCGCCCTGATAAGTCATGCAGCTTTGCCATTTCTATAAATGAATTTCTTTTCATAAACGCTTTTCCTTTCTTTTGGCGGATAACCTGCCACCGCATTTTTTGTGAGCAGCCATTATAGGACGGCTGTCTGTGAACCGATGCCCGTATCCGGGCAGTCTACGGCTGTCGCTTTCTGACAGCCGCAGGGGGCTTTGTTTTGTGAAGTCCCCTCTGCAATGCTGCACATCTGTCCTGAAATGTAGCCGTAAGCAGCAGCGCCATCTATGCGCCCGTCCTCTGGGCGGCATGGATAAATACAGTCCGGTTTTTTCGGACTGTATAAATTCACACTTGCGTGAATTTGCCCCCGGCAGGGCGAAATCCCCGGAGCATAAACCGAAGGTTTGTGCGTAGGGTGTATTTCGCTCTCAAACGCCGAGGGCTTAGGGGAGAGCTTGCGCCCTCCCCGGAAATTAGTTGCTGACACTCTCTGAACCACTCCGAAGCAGTCCGTGGAACAGATTCTTTACAGGCATAAAAAAGCCGCCTGCCTGAAAACTGGTATTCCAGTCTCAAAACAGACGGCTACATTTGCACCCTTATTTGCAGCCTTCCGGCTGCTTTCTGCCCTTATTTTGCGGGCTTGAATGCCCGCCCTTTATTATGCAGCCTTTAATGGCTGCCCCTTGTCCTTGTTTTGTAGCCTTTCGGCTACCTTTTGTTAGTCTTTTTTCAAAATACGGCTACATTTATACTTTGATATAAAAAATCCGCAAAAATAAGGCTACAGTAAACCTAATTACCGTAGCCCTGCCCTATAAATATATTAAAATGCGTCAAAATCAATCAAATCATTGTCCGGCGGCTCTGTGGCATTCTCTGATACAGCTTCTTCCTGCATATTCCCCGCATTCCGTATCGTTGCTTTCGTAGCAGCGGGAGAAACTGTGCCGCCCGTCACATTTCCACTGTCTGCGCCGTTTAATGATTCCTGCCCGCACACCATGCCGCCCTGCGCCGCCTGATAAGCCCCCATAGGAACGGATAAAGGAAAAAGCTGCATCTGTGCCATATACATACCAAAAAGCGCCGGGAGATTGGACATTACTTTCTTTTCAACCGCTTCCACGATACGCTCTGCAAAAGCATCCTCTTTCTCCCGTGTTTCCAGATAGGGATCATACTCTGCCGCCATGCGCCTGTTATAATAATCATTGACCGCCTCTATCACAAATTTATTCTGCGACTTGAACATCTGCCGTATCTTTGGGGAGTGCAGAAGCTCCCACGCCCTGCATTCGTCCCCTTTTTCCATGTTAAAGCGGATATTATGGTTTTTGTTTTTCATTCAAATGCGCCCCTTATCCGGCTGATGCCATTGCTTTCTGCCTGCGGAGTTTCATATAACAGAAATATTCGTAGCCTTTGGCGTTTGCCCGTATATCATGGTTAAAAGTAACATTATCGCTGTCATAACTGCCCACAAGCTCCACAACCTTCGCCCCACCGCCCATGACATACAGTTTCATAAGATTAGGATTGTAACCATGCGCTTTCAGTTCTGCAAATATCTTATCCACATAGGATTTTGCCGCTTCCTCCATGAGCTGCTGGTATTCCCCGCCCACTTTTGTATCGCCGCAGCGCAGATAATTCTCAATAATTTCCATCGGAAGTTCCTCCGCTTTTCTGTCTAAGATGTGGTCACGGATCACCTTAAAACACTCGCCCACGCCAAGCCGCACTGTCCACGATTTGCTTTCGCTTGCCTTGCCATTATTGAGTATCATCACGTTCATCGTCCCATTCCCAATATCAGCTACCATGTGCATACCCTTAAAATCCGGCAGGCTCTCCGCTATCGCTGCATAGCACTGTGGCATGACCGTACAGTCCACAATGTCAATCAAATAACGCCTGCCCGCATACTTATAATCTACATGACGGTTCTGCATCATATACTCCCGGAACGAATCCCGCTGTGTCTGAACCCATTTTAACGGAAGTCCCACCGCAAGATGAATCTTTGCCGTTGACAGCCCTCTTGCGTTCAGTTCCTTTGCTATGGCGGCAAGGGTAATGATATAATTATCGTCATCCATGCTCTTTTCCGCCACAAAATCCTTATGCCCCTCGCCTATGGTGTAATAGCTGCCTTCATATTCCAAATAATTCCTTGTAAAAATAGGCGGCTGGTCGCTCCTGCTCACGGAAGTCGGGAAACAGCACCTTGCCGTCTTATAGTTCCCATAGCCTGCATCCACGCCTAAAATAATTGTCCCGTTCATGTTGTAATCCCTGATCTTTGTCATATAAAAATCCTCTCTTTCATGGTTTGTTTTTAATAAAATTATCTGCCATACTTGCGTTTCACTTCTTCTTTCGTCGGAAGGCTGCCGTCTACGATAACTTTATTTTCCCCGGCTGTTATGGCTGCAACCTGCTCCGTGCTGTCTGTAAGCAGAAGTCCATCCGCTGACTGCCTCGCTTCCTCTATCTGTTTCTGCCTGTCTGCGGCATTTGCACCCTCAATCAGCTGCCGGATTTCCGGTCTGTGCTTCTTGCGGTATGCTTTTTGGTACTCCCTGCTGTACTGGCGGCGTTTCCGTTTCTTTTCTTCCTCTGCAATTTCTTCCTCCGAAAGTTCCTGCGCCGGAAGATCCACCTTCCCGATATAATTTAAGAAAATCTCAATCTCCTGCACACGGTCTCCATCCATTTTCTCTATTTTGTGTACCAGAACCTTGTCCACAAATTCATTGACGATGGCAGGCGTAAGTTCCTGAATGTCAGTGTATTTATGCACAAGCAACAAAAATTCTTCCGTCCTGTCCGTATCTTCTTCAAACTGCATGAGTTTTTCCTGAATTTCTCTCATGGAAATCTCAATCTCCTGCTGTTCCTTTTCATAATCGGAAGAAAGCATTTCGTATCGCCTGTCCGGCAGCTTTCCCATTGCGTTGTCCTCATACACCTTTTTAATCAGCAGGTCAAGGTCTGCAAAGCGTTTCTCTTTTTTCACAAGGTCTGATTTCAGCTTTTTTACCTCGCCTTTGTCCCTGACCTGTGATGCGCTCCGCATACTTTTTATAAATGCCGCCTCGTCCATGCGGACGCTTTTTAAGGCATACTGTATTGTTTCAAGGATAAGTTGCTTTACCGTGTCCTCTTTGATGGAGTGGGAACAGCACACCTTTCTGTTCTGCTTTCTGGCACTGTTATATGTCCCACAGTTAAAGCCTGCGGATGTGTGTTGGACTTCCCCGTTCGGAATCCCACGCCAGTCCCTGCCTGCCCTCGTTGTTCCCCTGCGGTAGTGCATTTTTCCACCACAGTCTGCACAATAGAGCTTTCCGGTCAGCATACTCCCTTCCCCGCTGGTATCAAACCTTCGAACAGTTTTTCTTAATTCCTGCACCATATACCAAGTCCTGCGGTCTATAATCGGTTCATGGGTATCCTGAAAAACAAGAATCTCGTCACTGCTGTTTTTGACTGCTTTCTTGTCCTTATAGGATTCCTTGTGGCTGCGGAAATTTACGGTATCTCCCATATATTCCGGTCTTTCCAGTATCCGTGCAACCGATCCGCCCGTCCAGTTATAAGGAGTTTCAAAATTACACATAGTTTTATAATTCCCCCTGTTTCTGGTCGCCTGATAATATGATGGTTTCTCAATCTTTTCTTCCGTAAGCTGCTTGGCAATCTGGAACGGTCCCATGCCATCCACTGTCAGCCTGAAAATCTTCCGCACAACCTCCGCAGCTTCATCATCGACAATCCAAAGATTTTTGTCATCAGGGCTTTTTACATAGCCATATGGCGGATTGCTCGTAATCGGTTTTCCCTCTTTCCCCTTTGCCCGCAAAACTGCGGTGATCTTCCTGCTGCAGTCACGAAGATACCATTCGTTCATGATATTCAAAAAAGGGGCGAATTCACTGCTGGTGTTGTTGGTACTGTCAACACCGTTGGAAACAGCAATAAAACGGACACCCTTCTCCCGGAAGAATACCTCGGTGTAGAATCCCACCTGAAGGTAATCCCTCCCCACACGGCTCATATCTTTTACTATGACTGTGCTGACGTCGCCGTTTTCAATCCGGCTTAACATCTGCTTCCATCCCGGTCTTTCAAAACTGCCGCCGGAAAATCCGTCATCCGTAAAATGCACCGTGTTCGTGTACCCGTTATTTTTTGCGTAGTCTTCCAGCATTTTCTTCTGGTTGACTATGCTGTTGCTGTCCCCCGCAAGATCATCGTCCCTTGAGAGTCGCTCATAAAGAGCTGTTATTCTGTTGTCACCAGCCGTCCTGTTGTTCATTCCGAACTCCTTTCCGGCGGCTGGCTCATCTGTGGTGAATCCATCTTAACATAACTTTCCGTGCCTGTCACCATTTCATTCAAAATTAAGCGGGGAATTTTTTCATCCAGCGTGTCTGCGTATCCCGAACCCGTATATACCCTGACCTTGAAAAGCGTCCCTCCGATTCTTCTGTAAAAAAATCCAGCCTCATGCGGGCTGGTTTCCATCATCCTGTCATTATCCGTTTTTACTGTTTCCATGCATCCTCCCTTGCGCATCCGGCTCACTGCCGTTATAATGTTTCTTATGCTTCCGTTATTTGTAACCATATTTTTGTGTTATCCGTATCCCATATTCCCATTCTCCTTTCTTGTAACCAATTTTTAAATAAAAAGAATTACATCTTTCACTAATGGGAGAAAAACGGCTATAAAAACGGAAGTGTTTTTGAAAAAACTGCTACAAAATTTTATTTTTTTGCAAAGGACTGACTATAAATGCCGAAATACGCTGAGTTCCAGACATTCAGGGAACAAAACTTAATAACCGAAGCTGACGGGGATATGCTCCACCGTGAAGCCCGTGCGCTTGCCCTCCGGCGTATCGAGGAAAGCGCACGGACAGAGGAGGATTTCAGGGAAGTCATTAAATGGTGGGATAAACTGGATGCTAACAGGGAACGCAGGGAAAGGGATCATGAAAAAGGACGCTCCGTTGTCCCTCTGGAATGGGGCACAGACGAACCATATCTTTCTGACAGGCCTTCCTATGACACGGTTTTAAGAAGGCTCATGCTTGCAGGCGATTTCATTGACCTCATATTTGACTGCCCGGAAACGCTACATGAACTTGTCACGGATGCGGATTTATCAAGAATATTAAAAGACCTGAAACCGCATCTCAAAAATATGCTCTATTATCTGTTCCTGCATGATTACTCTGCTGCGGAGTATGCGGAGAACATCGGACAGTCAGACCGGAATATCCGTGGCATTCGGGAGACTGCACTGAAAAAGATACGGAAACTTTATGGCGGCATACTCGCATACAGACAAGAGAACAGCCTTCCGATGACGATTGATGAAAAATATTTCTTAAACAATGGCGTGCGGAAGAAAAAGGACAGCAGACAGCTTGACCGATAACAGGTAACTGCTTATAATATAGGAAGTATTACATCAGATGATGCAATGAGCGCAAGAGAGGAAAGAGGGAGCTTGCTCACTCTTGACGAACGGCGAATGCCGATCATGAACGAAGTTCATGATATGATAGATTGATGGATTGGAGCAGATTTTCTATGAAGAATTTATTTGAACATACCAGCGCACCGTGGATTCGGTACAGCAACTACGAATATAAAACAGATAATAATGACAATCTTTACATAACCGTTTCCAAAGATGCCAAGCCGGAAATGTACCGCCCCATGCAGAAAGCAGGACAACTCGTTATGGATGCCGTAAATGTCGGACTTGCCGCCATGCACAAAGTCCCGGAAGAAGAACTGAAAGAATCTGTCCTCGGTTTTGTGCGGAAGTACGGTTTCCTCGGCTTTATGACCGCCCTGCCGACAACAGCGGATTTTATCACCTATGAATCCGTGTATCTTCCCAAGAACCACTTTATAAAGGAAGAATCCCTCTCCACTGAGGATTACCTTTCTTATTTCTATCCTTTTAATAAGCCGGATTTCAGAAAAAAAGGCGTGGAATCGGGATGGTCTGTGACTGACCGTGAGGGCATTGCAATCGCAATGGCTATGGGGAATGCGCCGCAGGCTGTGACGATGGGATTCCAGAAGGAATATGCCGAAAAGTACGACTGGATTGTGAAAGAGTTTACTGACCTTGCGTTTACGTTTATGACAAGTTTCCTTTATTACCTCGATTATGATTCGCTTGACGAAGATACCCGCAGCCTGTACCGTCAGGGCATTTCCGCTTTCGGCGGTATTGCCCCAACTTACCGGATCGCACTTGAAAAGGATGCGCCCGTCATTGTATGGGACTTCCATTCCCTACTTATCATGGTTCAGATGTGTTTCTCCTTCATGCTCACGGATAAGGACAGCGATATGCGGATGTGCAAGCACTGTAAAAAAGCTTTTATTGCAAGCAGAAAAGGAAATGAGTTTTGCAGTCCGCAATGTAAAAACCAATATAATGTATACAAATCAAGAGAAAAGAAAAAGGGGAACAAAAACGATGATTGAAAACAGGAATGTAAATATCATAACCGATGCTGACGGTAAAAAGCTGGCCTTGATTAACGATATACGTTTCAAGGGCAAACGGCAGATTGACTGGGATGATGTAAAACAATATCTTGAGGGATATGTCGGTGACTATTACGAAATTGAAGAAAGTGCAGAACGTATTTATATCGGAAATGAACTTCCGGAAGAATACACGGAATCAGAGAGCCGTAAAAGCCTTATGGGGGCTAATGCGAAAGCTAAGGCAAATGCCGCCACTGCAATACCGGAGCTGATCCAGATAGCATCCAATCCGGCTTATGAGGAAAACCGCAAGGAAAAACACAATAAAAATGCCAAATTCGGCTGGTACAGGTATGATGTCCGTTTTGCCCTCCCGGTCTATGAAGAAAACGTACTCGTCAGATACAATATTTTCCATGCCCGGCTTCTAATCAACCACGCTGAAAACGGCAAAAAATATCTGTATGACATTTTGGCAGTAAAAAAAGAAACGAGCAAGCCGTAACAAG
>CAJUHN010000075.1 GCA_910585935.1 uncultured Lachnospiraceae bacterium
CTCTCGCTCCGTTCCAGACGTAATGGTACTAAATTCTCGGCGCGTCATCGCACCGCTCATTAAGTACCAACGTCTTCCAAGGGGCTTCTTTTGGAATAGTCCCCCTGCCCACGCTAGTTTCTTGGCTCTTCTATGAGCTAAAATTTCTGCTATGAACAATAAGGAAACACCATGACTAATGAAATATTAGAAGCTCGCGGTATGAACATTTTCTGAATATCTTTGTCATATATATTACTTTGCAGAAATAGAAAACCTCTCATACCACTAAATGATATTGACTATAAACTATGAAATGTATAACGATAAAATTATCAGTAGAAAGAAGGTCTTTATTATGGAAATGAAAACAAAAATACCAGAAGCTGCTTTATCCTCTTTAGAACCTCTCTATAATCATAAAACTATCTGTGATACGCTTTTACATTCTGGAACCTCTTCTGCTATCACTCAATTTCGATTACAAGCAGACTGTTTAAAAAATATACAAGAAAACTATTTGCCGCAGCTCAGGTGCATTTTTCTCAATTCTTTAAATCGCAGTCTATATAATTATATTTTATATTTATGGAATATTTCTCTTTCGGAATGTTGCTTTCAAAATAAAACCCTCTCTCATCATTTTGAAAGCCATAAGGATTTTCTAAAAGCAGGAGAAGAAATTATTTATTCTTATTCCTCTTACATACCAATAAAAGTTGAAAACTCTTCTCATATCTCAAAAGCATGTACTTATATTGAAGAGCATCTACAAGAAGACTTATCACTCAATATTGTGGCAAATTATATCTATGTGAATAAATACTATCTCTGCAAAACATTTAAACTCTTTACTGGAAAAACTTTTTCTTGTTATGTGAATGAACGGCGTTTAATTAGAGCTAGAAACCTGCTCCTCACTACAAACTTTTCGATTGACCATATAGCAGAACTCTGCGGATTCCATTCTTCTACTTATTTTTCTACTACATTTAGAAAAGGTACGGGAATTTCACCTTTAGAATTTCGCCGTCAATACCAGACATACTAGCAAAAAATGCCTTTCACCTGTCAGCCTTTCTGCCTTCAAAATCGGCAAATAATGTTTCTTTTCCCAGAACAGCCAACAAGCTAGCGAAAGGGAAGGAACGATTCCAAAAGAAGCCCCTTGGAAGACGTCGGTGAACCCATTGGGTTCAGAAAATTTAATATGCTACGTCTGGAACGGAGCGAAAGCGCGGCTTCGTTGGAATCGTTCCTTCCCTTTCGCGGAACTAAACTCTATATTTCCTCTACTTTTTTCATCAACACCAAACGATCTCCAGGTTTTATGCGATCATCAGAAAGTTCATTAATCGATTTAATACTCTCTACTGTACTATAAAACTTTTTCGCTATTTTCCATAATGTATCCCCAGGTTTTACAATATACCCAACTATTCCCGGAAGCTCTTGTATCTTTTTCATATCATAAGGATGTTCTTTTACATCTGTGATAATGACTTCCTCGCATTTATCCATCACTAAAGTATCTAAACTGATCACTGCCTTCATCTCAATCTCTTCACTATTGAGCATCACCGTACCTAACTGTTCTAGTGCATGTTCTACTTGATAAATACAATTAGGCTGAATATCATTTACTTCTACCGTATAAGAAAAAGGCAGAATTCCTTCCATAGTCTGAAGCGGATGTCGATCATCTAAAGCTACATAAAGGAATGAAACATTTACTACTCCATCGATTTGCAGACCTTCTTTTACGATATGAATCTCATCAATACTCACTGTTCCACTGCTATTACATATCTGTAAAATTTTAGGCTGTGTCTGAGATAAATGCAATTTATCAGAAGCCTTACATTTAGAAGAATTTCGCATCACTAACTTTTCAAAAGAAATCTTCTTTGTAACAGGTTCTAGATCCTTTAATGCCGAATACACATCATTTACAATATCCATTTGTTGGTCTTCATACAGACGAATATTCATATCTATCACATAATCAATCCCCAACATCCTCTGTTCCCCATCATAATCTGGTTTTATCTCTGGTTCATTTCCAGAAAGATGGCAGCTAATTGCTGGTATCATATCTTCTCTGCATCCATTACAATCAATTATTCCATCAAATGGGATATTATGTTCTGACCATTGAATAGAATTTCTCTCATCTTCTCCTATATAGAGAATAAATAAAAAGATTTCCCCTCGAATCCGAATCGCTCCTTCTGAAGGTCTTGTTTCTACAGAACGAAGCTGTGCGCTGTCCCAAATAATTTCTGAAATATTAGGCTTATTTCCAGAAACTTCTATTTCATTTTTCACTCGGAAAGTATCCTTTGTTTTAATCGCCAGTGGAGTAAATGAAATGGTTTGTGTGGTATATTGTAAATCATTTTCCCCCATAAGTTCGATTCCTGCTTCCTCTTCCTTTGTAACTTCTGCATCAATATGTAGAGTGACAACTGCTTTTACACTGATTTTCCGTGAATTGATCAAGCTGATAGAAAGATCCTCCATCTCTCCATGAAATTGTATTTCGTCTTCTGGCAGAATTCCTTCTATATTCACAGTTTCTTCAAAAGGAATACTCCCTTTCATATTATGTATGGCATTCTCGCCCCCTACTCCACCATATAAAATACGAAATGCCAATTTCCCCCGCACTACTACTTTTCCATCTAAAGCCCTAATAGATTCTGGCTCTATCTGCCCTTGATATTTCATAATTCTCTCTATATCCGCTTTTGTATCTGGAACATTAAAATCATCATCTAATGTCAGTTGTGTCATCGCACTTCCTTTTTTACAAGTAAGAGATATATTGCGCTTTGTGAGTTCCACCTTTTATTCCTCCCCTTTTTCGATATTATTGAAATACTACTGGCTCTGTTCTCTTCTGTGTTTTAATCACAATATAGGGATAAGTAGGAGCATTATTCACTTTCTCGTCCTTAGAAGGTCCAATTAAACTGGTATTGATATAGATCGCATTTTTTCCTAAATAAAACTCTTCTACCGCAATGCTGTATCCACTGGTTTTCTGCTCTCCATATCCTACTACAATATATAAATACTCCTCTGTAGTGAAAGTATTCTTCATTTCCCCTGTCTTCTTTTGATCTATTTCCTTTAAAAGTTCCTCTGGAAGTTCTTTATTATCTACTACTGTAAATTCTAAATCCTGTACCTTATCACTGCTCTCTTTTTGAAGGCTACAACTGCATAAACATAATAAAAATCCTGCAACGCAGAACACGAAAAATAATCTTTTCAATAGAAAAACCTCTCTGTTTTTTCTATATATTATATTATAATCTCTTTTAAAATATGATAGAGATAAAACATTCCATCACGCTCAAAAAAATCCTTTGAAACTCTTTCCACATATTTTTTTATTTTATGCATACCTTGTACTAACTATAGTCAAGCAATAAAAAAGGAGTGCCATATATGCAGGAAGGAAAAACGAAGACCGACATACTCACAGACTTAAAAGTCAATCCTGAAATAGGACTTACAGAAGAAGAAGCCAAAAGACGTCTTACTGTTTATGGAAAGAATGAACTGGCGAAGGAAAATGTAAAGACTCCTTTCGCTATGTTTTTAGAACAACTAAATGACCCTTTGATCTTTGTATTATTTTTAGCGGCTGCTATTTCTATGCTCTTAAGGGAATTTAGTGATACTGTTATCATTCTTGTTGTTATCTTAGTCAATTCTGTTGTGGGTGTTTTACAGGAGGGGAAAGCACAAAAAGCACTAGATGCACTAAAACAGATGACCAGCCCTGTCGCTGTTGTAAAGAGAGAAGAAAAGGTATATGAGATTCCAGCCTCTCAATTAGTGCCGGGAGATATTGTTTTATTAGAGGCAGGACGTCAGATCCCTGCTGATTTGCGGCTGATCACCACAGTGAATCTCAGAATGGAAGAAGCTGCCCTCACAGGAGAATCTGTTCCCGTGGAAAAAAATGCTGATTTTGTCCCTCAGAAAACGATATCTTTAGGTGATTCGGTACATATGGCATTTATGTCCACGAATGTCATTTATGGGCGTGGAGAAGGTGTTGTTATTTCTACTGGAATGCAGACAGAAATAGGAAAAATCGCACATTCTATCAATCACGCTCAAGTAGAAGCTACTCCTCTTCAAAAAAGACTCGCTGATTTAGGAAAATTGCTGAGTATTGTTGCTATTGTTCTATGTGCTGCTCTCTTTGGCATCGCTATCTTACAGCATCGAAATATACCAGAAATGCTGATCACAGCGATTTCTCTTGCTGTAGCTGCTGTGCCAGAAGGACTTCCTGCGGTAGTGACTATTGTTTTAGCCCTCAGTGTTTCTCGCATGGTAAATATTCATGCGATCATACGAAGACTTCCCTCTGTAGAAACTTTAGGGGCTGTGAGTGTTGTCTGTTCTGATAAGACAGGCACTTTAACGCAGAACCAGATGACAGTGACACGTTTTTTTACTGATCAGCAATTATTTCCTGTAAGCGCTTTAAGTTATGAGAAATACTCCTCTTTGGTAGAAGGTTTTTTATTATGTAATGATTCTTCTATCTCAGAGGAAGGAGCACTAGGAGATCCGACAGAACTCGCTCTACTCACTATGGTTTCTCCAAAATTAAAAGAACAGTTAGATGCACAGATGCCTAGGACTTCAGAAATACCATTTGATTCTAAAAGAAAGCTGATGACAACAGTTCACAGGAAAAAAAGTGCCTCAATTTCTTATACCAAAGGTTCTGTAGAAGAGATTTTAAAGCGCTCCACCCATATCCTCATTCATGGAAAAGTGCTTCCTATCACATCTGCACATAAAAAAGAAATACTAGAAGCCGTTCATACTATGTCATCAGAAGCTCTGCGCACTCTCGCTTTAGCTACAAGACTTCCTGAAAAATCAGCCAAAAGCTCTTCTCAGCATTTAGAAGAAAATCTCGTTTTTATCGGAATTGTTGGAATGATAGATCCCGCAAGAGAAGGAGTAGCAGATTCTATTGTCACTTTTAAAGATGCTTCTGTTAAAACAGTGATGATAACAGGCGACCATGTGGATACTGCATTTACGATTGCAAAAAATTTAGGGATAGCAGATGATATATCTCAATGTATATCAGGAGAAGAATTAGAACATATCTCAGATGAAGAGCTTCAAAAAAAGGCTGTGTATACTACAGTTTTTGCTCGTGTTTCACCTGAACATAAAGTGCGCATTGTGAAAGCTTTTAAAGGGCTTGGAAATATTGTAGCTATGACAGGAGATGGTGTCAACGATGCTCCTTCTTTAAAGACAGCAGATATTGGAATCGCTATGGGAAAAAATGGGACAGATGTGGCAAAAAATGCTTCTGATTTGATTTTAACAGATGACAATTTCACCACGATTGAGAAAGCGATTGAAGAAGGCAGAGGAATCTATGAGAATATAAAAAAATCTATTCTCTTTTTACTCTCCTCTAACTTCGGTGAAATCATCACCATGTTTTTTTCCATTTTATTCTGGCTTCCCAGCCCATTAAAAGCGAGTCATATCTTGTGGATTAATTTAATTACCGATTCTGCTCCTGCTCTCGCCCTAGGAGTTGATAAAAATAATGCTAAATTATTGATGAAAAAACCTCCTAGAGATCCAAAAGAACACTTATTTGCTCACGGCGGACTCTTTTGCACTCTATTTTATGGAACTTTAATTGCAGCCATCAGTTTAATTGCATATCTCACGATTCCATATGGAGTGTTAGTGGGAAATCATTTGCCCTTTACGATTGAAAATATCACCCGTATTTTTTCCAATCCAGATATTCTCACACGCTCTCAAACCTATGCTTTTACTGTTTTAGGGCTATCACAATTATTCCATGCGATTGGAATGAGAAATACCTCTGTATCCATCTTTCGGATGAATCATCTTTCTAATCCTTTGATGATATTTTCTTTTTTCTTAGGGATATTTTTACAATTAATTGTAACAGAAGTTCCTTATCTCATTCAGATTTTTGGAACTGCAAAATTATCTTTAGAAGAATGGGGGTCACTGTTATTATTAGCTTGTATTCCATTATTAGCACATGAACTTTTGATTCAGCTTTCTTTTTTTAAAAAATTACCAAAGTTTACTAAGCCCAAGTATTATCAGGAGAATTCCACTAATCCAAGAAAAATCTAAAGAAATTTTTTGTGCGATTTTATAGCCTAAATAAGAACCTGATAAGATGGCGATGATATTGGTTATCCAAGTCAACACAATAGAAGATAATACTGGTGTCGCCATCGCCCCTGCTCCAATACCTGCTGCTGCGCTGTCAATGGATAATGCGATTCCTAGGGAAATTGCTTCTTTGGCAGATAATACTCCTCCTCTATCCACATCTGCTTTATCTGGATCTGCATAGATAGTGAGCAGAAATTTAAAACTGCTGAAATGAAAGTTAATATTTTTTTCTATATTGTTATACTTTCTGATATACCACTTTATAGCACCATCAAATAGTTTACAGATGCCTACTAGGAATAATACAAGAAAGCCGATCATCGCTCCTGTTCCATCAGGAAGATTTTTTCCCGCAACACTTCCTGCTAACATAGAAATGCCTAAAACAGCGCCTGACATACTGCTGATGATAAAAAGAGAGGAAATAGGAATCCGAATACGGTCTACTCCATAGGCAAAACTGGCTAAAAAAGCATCTATAGATAAGGCTATTACAAACACCATAGCTTCTATAAAATAAGAAAAAAAGAATGGCATACTTCCTCCTAAAGAATGATTCTTTATTATTAAAGTATTCATTCTAAATAAGAAGTTGCCATTCTTTCCTATTTCTTATTGTCTGTTACTTTTTTCTGTGCTTTTTTATGTATAATATTAATAATTGATGTTGTTATTTTTTATAGTTTAGATTAAAGTTCCGCTTCTGCAAAGAAGTATTCCAACGAAACCGCGCTTTCGCTCCGTTCCAGACGTAGCGGTACTAAATTCGCTGAACCCAGTAGGGTTCGCTCATTAAGTGCCGACGTCTTCCAAGGGGTTTCTTTCGGAATACTTCTTTGCTTCCGCTAGTTTGCAGAAGTTTTTTATGTTTGTTTCTATCTTAAATATTTTATTTTACAGATACATATTTTCCCTTTTCAAAGGTATTTCTAATGTATAAAACCAGAAAGATAATGAATAACATTTATGACAGAAAAAGTGGCATTATTTAACATCTCTACAAATTGTGAAGTTATCCTTTAGAGAAAACAACGATTTACACCAAACCATTCTTCTCTTTCAGAAAGCAGCCTTTTTAGATGCATCAGTTTTTGAGTAAGGACTTCATTTCTCTTTACAACATCGATATCTTCGTAATCAGTAAATGAAATCCATTCGTTTATATTCTGGCTTATATCATCATAAAGGTATTGACAAAATTGCAGCATACTTGTATGAGAAAATTCATTGATTACATTTTCTTTATGCAAAGGATAACGTTCATCATCTTCACATATAATATGACAGTTCCAGTAGCTTACTGTACACAAAAAACGATTGGGTTCTAAATATCCTTTTACACAAAATGGTAACATCGTTTCAAGCCCATGTATTGCCTGTTCCACCCACTCGAACGCAATATCATCAAGATAACTTAATGCGTATATAGAAGTATCTTCAAGTTGAAAATTACTCCAACCATAAACAGGCTTTGTCAGCATTTATTTTACCTCCTATCTTAATTCTCGATTTATACACTTAATCATAAAAATGGGAAAATGTATTGCTGTTTTTGAGATAAATATGTAACATAATGTAGTTTTTTGTAGAACAACTGATAAAGTAGCTCCGGCAAGTATCTATTCCAAAAGAAGTCCCTTGGAAGACGTTGGTACTTAATAAGCAGTTCCGTTAGGAGCTGCGAATTTAGTACCGTTACGTCTGGAACGGAGCGAGAGCGCGACTTCGTTGGAATAGATACTTGCCGGAGTGGGATTAATGGGATGAGCGGAATTTCCTCTATACCCCAAAATTGTTCATGATTCTTAATTATTCTTCTATCATTGCTAAAACAGCTTTTCCTAATTCTTGTGATTTCTCATTAGCATCTTCTAGTGATGCTCCTTTTATACCATAATATAATTTTACTTTTGGCTCTGTGCCGGAAGGTCTTACGCATACCCAAGCGTCATCTTCTAAGTCATAATATAATACATTGGAGCTAGGTAAACCAGTGGCAGTGATTTCTCCTGTTTTCATATTCTGAATGGTATCCTTTTTATAATCCCTAGCAGAAAGAACCTGATATTTTCCGATTTGAGCAGGTGGGTTGTTACGAAGGTCTTCTAAGATCTTCTGAATTTTATCTAAACCTTCTATTCCCTTCATTGTGATAGATTTTACATCATCTTTGTAATAGCCATAGCGTTCATACATATCTATCATAGCATCCCAAAGGGTTTTCCCTTTAGTTTTATAGTAAGCTGCCGCTTCACAGAGTGCCATAGTTGCTACAATCGCATCTTTATCTCTGGCATGTGTTCCGATTAAACAGCCATAACTCTCTTCAAATCCGAATAAATATGTTCCTTTTCCTGATTGTTCAAATCCTAAAATCTGCTGTCCGATGTATTTGAATCCTGTCAGAACTTCAATTAATTTTACACCATAGTATTTTGCTATGGCATCTGCCATATTCGTGGTCACTATTGTTTTGATTAAAGCTCCATCTTCTGGCAGACCCTGTAGTTCTTTTATTTGGCTGATTTCATAGTCTGCTAACAGACAGCCTGACATATTTCCGGTTAAGGTGATATATTCTCCAGTTTTAGAATCTTTTACATAAACTCCTAAGCGGTCAGCATCTGGGTCTGTAGCTAAAACTAAATCCGCATCTTTTTCTTTTGCCAGTTTTAATGCTAATTCAAACGCTTCCTTTGCTTCTGGATTCGGATAGCTAACGGTTGGAAATTCTCCATCTGGTAATTCTTGCTCTGGAACAACATACACATTTTCAAATCCTAGCTCTTTTAATACTCTTCTAGCTGGAATATTTCCTGTTCCATGTAAAGGAGTATAGACGATTTTTAAATCTTTTTGAACTTCTTTGATGCTGTCTAAATGGCGTACTTGTTTTTTTAGCTGTTCCATATAGGCATCGTCAATAACTTGTCCGATGACTTCATATAGATTTTCCGCTTTTGCAGTTTCTTTGTCCATGGTTTTTACTGTGCTGTAATCTGTCACTGCTTTTACTTCTGCCATGATTCCTGTATCATTTGGAGGAGTGATTTGAGCACCATCTTCCCAATATACTTTATAGCCATTATATTCTGGAGGATTATGGCTTGCTGTGATATTGATACCTGCTGTACATTTTAATTCACGCACGGCAAAAGATAATTCTGGAGTAGGGCGCAGACTTTCAAATACATATGCTTTAATGCCATTGGCTGCTAAACAAAGTGCTGCCTCATCTGCAAATTCTGGGGACATTCTGCGAGAATCGTAAGCAATCGCTACTCCTTGTGCTGCTTTTCCCATTTTCTTTATATAGTTTGCTAATCCTTGTGTTGCTTTACGAACAGTGTAGATGTTCATACGGTTTGTACCTGCTCCAATCACACCTCTAAGCCCTGCTGTTCCAAATTCTAAATCAGCGTAAAAGCGTTCTTTGATTTCGTTTTCATCATCTTTAATCGCTTTTAATTCTGCCTTAGTCGCTTCATCAAAATAATCATTGCTTAACCACTCTTCATAATTTTTTTTGTAATCCATTCTAGAATACCTCCTGCTAATATGATGAATTTTTTATTTATTTTATATATTGATATTTATTTTTTCATTCGTTTTTGCTTTTTTACTTTTTTCTATCGTTAATTTGCCACTAATGCTGGAAAACTGTAATGACTATCCGCTTTATCACCAGATATTGTTATGGTATGCGCTTTGGTTGCATAGCCTTCTTGTTTTAAAATGATGGTGTGCTCTCCGCTCTGCTTTGTAAAGCTCACTGGCGCGATTCCTTGATATACTCCATCGAAATAAACAGATACACCAGAAGGGGCTTCTATATGCACTTTATAATCTGTGATTTCTTTTCCTGTGTTAGCTCCTGGTCCGGGTGCAGTTGTTTCCTGTTGTGTGGTCGTCTGATTTGGTTCTGTTACAGTTGGAGTTATTACGGTTGGAGTCGTTACAGTTGGAGTTTGAACAGTAGGGGCTGTCTTCGTTGTAGTAGTTGGAGAAGTTGTAGCAACTGTTGATGTGGTTGTTTGCCCCTGCGAGGTTTCAGGCGTTGAAGCAACTACTGTTTCAAGAGGTTTAGTAGTCGTAGGTTCTTCTAGTTCTGGCTTTCCGAGCGTGATATCCCTCTTTTGAAAGCTTTCATTCACTAAAAGGTCTGCTTTATAAGTGATATAACCCTCTGCTTCTACTCTGATTTTATAAGAACCATAGACGAGTTCAACCACTTCATCATATGGTGTTTTTCTACCATCTATATATAGGATAGCATTTTCTGGTTTAATTGTAAACTCAATACTTCCAATTTGTTGTGCTTCTTCTTTAAATTGCCCTACATCTACTATGAGTTCTTCATTTTTTACTACTTTAATAGATTTTGTAGCACTATGACCATCTTTTGTAATATGGAGATTATATTCTCCTTCTGGAACAATTAAAATCATTCCTTCTGTAACTTGCTGACCGATTCGATTTCCTACCATTACGATTCCATCATAATAATCTTCTGCATTTTCTAATATCACATAACCATGTCCTTTTGTAATGGTGATCGAATAAATTGTTTTATCATAGCCGCGAAGTAGAAGTTCATCTTTTTCATGGATTTCCGTAGCAGTTTCTAAACGCTGTCCATCGGACAATACGACTACATTTTCCTTAAATTGATATAATGTATTGCCTATTTTTATCGTTCCTGCCTCATTATCTATCTTAAAATCAGTCACATTGCGGTTTTCCCACGCATCAGCAGATTTAGTTAATTTTTTCATCTTGCTGTTTCCCTCGTCATAGCCGCCATTCACAATATCTCCTAAGTTAATTTGAGTCATGGAAATAATATCTCCATATTTATCACGAACATCTGTTGCCCCTGTATAAGTATAAAGGCGAATACTGTCATCATCAATGTTTTGAATCGTGATAGTGAGATTTTCTGTATCTAAAGCTGTCACTACACCATAACATGTCCCATTATAATTGAGTTGTGTTGTAGATTCAGATTCTTCCGATTTTGCTTTAACTACTCCGC
Source organism: uncultured Lachnospiraceae bacterium (assembly GCA_910585935.1). Classification (GTDB taxonomy): domain Bacteria; phylum Bacillota; class Clostridia; order Lachnospirales; family Lachnospiraceae; genus MGBC136627. The sequence goes on from CAJUHN010000075.1 coordinate 11,240, forward strand.
CATAACGCCTTACATTGGATATGTTAGAAGTATTAGATGTATTCGTACAGCCTGTTAGAGTGCATAGTAGGGATATAGTTAAAAATAGCAAAAAAATAGCTGAACGGAATGAATAATTCTTATGCATAGTATTACTCCTTTAATATGTGCTAAATGAATGGGATAAAAGGAAGGATAATAGAACTATAGGGGTATTATAACATAAATAAATTTGGAAAGCTAGTGAGAGATAGAAATTAATTAGATTTGTTTTAGAATGTTTATTTTTATTGTTTGTTTTTAGTAATATATAAAAAAACAAAGAACTACCATAGTTCTTTATTGAATTATGATAGTTCTTTATGTTTATGTTATTATTTTTATTCAATTACTGCCTCAATAGTAGCATCACCAGTTATATTAACTTCAAATGTATTCTCTTGTGTTGGATTATATGTTGTAGTTTCTTTATTTATTGTTACATTTAATTGTTTTGCTGCATAGCCACCAGCTACTGTTAATACAATACTTACTTTACCACTATATTGTGTTGAAAAATTTGCACCTGTTACCTTGTCTTCATTAATTGCATATGTTACATACTCACCACTTACTGTTACTCCTGTAGCTGTAATAGTAAATTTTGTATCTGGGTTCGGATTATCTGTGTCTGGATTATCTGTGTCTGGATTATCTGTGTCTGGATTATCCGGGTTATCTGTTGCTTCTTTTTCAACTGTAATTTCAATTTCAGTAGCTTTTGTTACGCCTGTGATAGTTGTAGTTACAACACCATCTTCTGCTACTTTTAAATCTCCAACTGTAGCTTCACCAGCAGTTACTTTTGTTACTTTGTATCCTAATTCTGGAACAATTGTTAAAGTAGCTTTCTCTTTTTCAGATACTAATTTAGTATTTAAAGAAGCTGTAGCATTATCACATTTACCAATTGTTAATTCAAATCTTTCTATTATATTTTCTTCTGGTATCTCGATCTTTTCGTTTGTTTTGGAATTGGAATCTGTTATTTCAATCTCCTTATTTGTAACTTCTACTTTTGTACCACCAGGAACACTACAATTTGCAGCGGCAATAACTGTTTCAACTTTTGCTGATTCGGTAGCAGTAATTGATGTACCTTTTGCAGATTCGCCTACTTCTATCTTTTCAACCTTTGCACCATCTTCTAATTTTATTTCAGCTGGTGCATTAACTACTATATTTGTAACTTCAGTATTAACTACTACTTGTTCATTAGCTTTATTTACTTGTAATGTTTCAACAGGAGCTGATACTTCTACTTTCTTAGTAGTTTCCACAATTATTACAGGAATTTCAATTTCAACTTTAATTTCATTACCTTCAGCATCTTTTTCACTTAACACAACTGAAGCTATATCATTTAATACAATTGTATTTATTTTAACTGTACTAGAACCTATCTCAATTTTAGCAGTCCTTTTTACTTCTACTTTAGCTACTGTTGTATTTCCTGATAGTAAAACATGTACTTGCTTTCCTTCTAATTTATCTGTAGCTAATTTTCCTTTAATTTTACAATTCTTAAGTGTAACTGTATTAGATCCACCGCCACGAACAAATACATCACCATTTATATCTAAATCTTCAAGATCTACATCTCCTTCTCCTACTGTACTGGAGATATAAACATTTTGAATTTCTTTACCTTCAGCATTTAAAGCTTTAAGGGTTTCTGCATTAATTGTTCCTGCTTTACGGATATATAAGTCACCATTTTTGTATTCATTTCCCTTCTTTGTAGAAGAGCTGCTATAACTTCCGCCTGAACTGCTACTGCTGGAGCTGCTTGAACTATCGCTTGAACTTGCATAGGAACTTATGGTTGTTCCATTAGAATTAAATGCTACTGTTGCTGCTGGAGCGATTCCGATAGACGCGCCATTATCTCCGAATGTATATGTTTTTCCATCAATCGTATATGTACCAACCATCATTGCGCCTTTAGTACCATCAGAATTAGGATTTAAGTAGTATACTACACCATCCACACTAATAACACCACTCTGCATTACACCACTGCTGTTTGCAAAGTACCATTTTCCTCCATCATTAATCCAACCTGTCTGTAATGCTCCGCCTGCTTTAGAATTTAAGTAATACCATTTGTCACCATCTTGTACCCAGCCTGTTTGCATAGAACCTTTTTTGCCGTTAGAAATAGGATTCAAATAATACCAATTCTTAGTGCTGTCCTGCAACCAACCAGTTGCCATATAGCCGTTTCCATCAAAATAATACCAGTCATTACCATCTTGGAACCATGTATTCGTTTTATAAGTTCCATTTGTATTTTGATACCACCACCCTGTATTATTCTGTTTCCATCCTGAACCGGCTGCAAATGCTGGTGCACAATTTCCTGCTATCATAGATACAGCAAGAGCTCCAACTAAAACGCGTTTCCATTGTGTCTTTCTCATCTTTTCTCTCTCCTTTCAAACTTTTAAGCGAACAAGCCCATTTTATAAAAGTTTGTTCGTCTTCACATAATTTAATATACAATTTTATGAATTGTATATTATTTCCTTTCTTACGTGAAGATCCTATAGATATGATTTATACAACTAACAATATATCATATTAAGTTTTCTTAGTCAAGAATTAGAGCAAAAATAGTATCTTAAAATTTTCTATATTTTTTATATTTTTTTACATTTTCTTTACAATTTTCTTTCATTTTTAATAAATTCGTAAAAGCCATAAAAATTATGATACTTTTTTTTAATATAATAATATTATCTTTTATAATTTTCTATATTTAGATGATATGGCATATTATTCCTGTATAAAAATTAAAAAATATATCACTTATAAATAACCTTTATTCTGTTTCACTTTTTTTACCTATATTTTTTAGAATTATAAATCATAATTATAAAAATTTATTTTCCTTCTCATAGGTATTTTTTATATTTCTATCCCTACTAAATTTGTTACCGTTTGGTTCTTTTATTTATTATCGTGAAATTAATTCACTTTTCACAAATTAAAACAGCCAATAAACTAGCGGAGGTGAAGAAGTAATTCCAAAAGAAGCCCCTTGGAAGACGTCGGCACTTAATGAGCAAACCCGCAA